>JBFEYZ010000059.1:0-9940 GCA_041561855.1 Sulfurimonas sp.
AACTTCTCCTCTCCCAAAGAGTCCAGCAGATGCCCGAGCCTAGCCTTGTTTCTGCTCTCCCTGTTGCCGTAGTCTCTGTATATCTCCGTAACTGCTTTTGCAACCGCCACAACCTGATTAGGCTCTATATAGCCGAGATGGGAAGCTATACGCCTGTTTGATGCCAAGCCTCCGCCCACACTTACATCAAAAAACACTCTGCCGTGGGCACTTTTTTTTGCATTAAAACTTAGATCCTGTATCTCGTGTGATGCGCAATGCTTTGAACAGCCGCTGATCCCAACCTTGTATTTTCGAGGAAGATTCGAGATATCTCTGTTTGCGTCAAAATAGTCGTTAACCTCTTTTGTTATCTCTTCTACGTCATATATCCTCTCTCTATCGACATCGCTGACGGGACATGTGACCACATTTCTGGCAACATCTCCGGCCGCAAAAGTAGTAGTAAGCCCCGCCTCGCTCAAGCATGAGAAGATAGCAGGCAGATCCTCTACTTTAATATAGTGAAACTGCAAATCCTGTCTTGTCGTAAAGTCCGCCGTACCTCTTGCATACCTCTTTGAGATATCAGCAACCGCTTCTAAGCCCTTAAAATCAAGCCTGCCGCCCTTTAGCTTGACCCTTAGCATAAAGTATAGCGTTTTATCCTCTTGGGCTTGAAGATTTGAGTTTTGAGTATAGAGCCCGTACCATTTGAACCTGTCTATATCTTCCGGGTCAATCTCTGCACCGCTCTTTGCATAACGGTATATATCCTCTAACACGTCCAAACCGTCTTTTTCTCTCTTTATCCGCTCAACTCTTTGTGCTTTTGTCTCTCTTGACATATTTTTTCCTAAAAAATCTCTCTGCTCTCCCAATGAGGGAAATGTTTTCTTATCAGTGCATTTAGTTCTATCTCGAACTCTGTATGTCCTGAAGCTTCCTTTTTTACAGCCGTCTGTGCTTTTTGAACTATCATCCCCGCTCCGACCGTGTTGTTTGTCATCCTGTCTATGATTATAAAGCTTCCCATAGATTTGTTTTTAATGTATGGATCATACGCCAAAGGAGTCTCAAGATCTAACTTTGCATGTCCTATCTCATTAAGACCCAGCAGATTTGCACTCTGATGCTCCTGAGTGTTTACATCCGTTTTATAGTAAAAGCTCTCAACACTCCCTACAACCACGGAAGAAGCTCTTTTTATAAAATACTGCTTATGTTTAAGCAGCGGCTCTTCACTCATCCAGACGATATTTACATCAAAAGCATCGGCACTGTCCGGCTGTTCATCACTCTTAACCATAATGTCACCGCGGCTTATATCTATCTCATCTTCAAGCGTAATGGTCACCGCCTGCTGCGCATACGCATACTCTAGGTTGCCGTCATAAGTTACTATCTCTTTGACCTTTGAACACTTCCCTGACGGCAAAACCGTAACAGCGTCTCCAACGCTTATAACACCCGAAGATATCGTCCCGCAGTACCCTCTGAAGTCAAGATTAGGCCTGTTTACGTACTGTACCGGCAGTCTAAAGTGGACTAAATCCCTATCGCTTCCTATCTCAATATTCTCCAAATGATGCAGAAGCGTCTCGCCTTTGTACCACGGAGTTTTTTGGCTCACATCGACAACATTGTCCCCGTTTAGCGCAGATAAAGGAATAAGCGTAATATCCTGGCTCAAGCCTATCTCTTTTGCAAAAGCGAGGTACTCATTTTTAATGTTTTCATAAACATCCTCGGAAAAATCCATTAAATCCATCTTGTTTACGGCAACAACAATATGTCTGATCCCTAGCAGTTTTGCTATAAAAGAGTGTCTCTTCGTCTGAGTCTGGATTCCGTATCTTGCATCTATAAGGATTATCGCCAGATCAGCCGTACTCGCACCCGTTGCCATATTTCTAGTGTACTGCTCATGCCCCGGTGTGTCCGCAATAATGAACTTTCTCTTGTCCGTAGTAAAGTATCTGTAGGCAACATCGATCGTAATCCCCTGTTCCCTCTCGCTCTGCAATCCGTCAACCAGAAGCGAGAGATCAAACTCATCGCCTGTCGTACCGCTCTTTTTACTATCTTTTTTTATGGATGCCAACTGATCCTCAAAAATCATCTTTGAGTCGTGCAGAAGCCTCCCTATCAGAGTGCTTTTGCCATCATCCACGCTTCCGCACGTAATAAATCTAAGAAGTTCTTTATTCTCGTGCTCTTTGAGATAACTCTCAATATCCGTTGCTATTTTTGTTTCTAATACCGACATCTTAAAAATACCCCTCTATTTTTTTCTTCTCCATAGAACCCGTTGAATCATTATCGATTACGCGCCCCTGTCTCTCGCTTGTTTTGGTCAAAAGCATCTCTTGGATGATCTCGCTCAATGTCTCAGCACTTGATTCAACCGCACCGGTCAGAGGATAACAGCCCAGAGTCCTAAAACGCACAGTCTCCTCTTTTATCTCTTCGCCCTCTTCGATCGGCATTCTCTCATCATCGACCATTATCTTTACCCCGTCTCTTTCAACAACCGGTCTTTTTTTTGCAAAGTAGAGCGGAACTATCGGGATATGCTCTAAATATATATACTGCCAGATATCAAGCTCTGTCCAGTTTGAAAGAGGAAAAACCCTTATAGATTCGCCCTTGTGAACACGCGAGTTATAGATATTCCACAGCTCAGGTCTCTGGTTTTTAGGATCCCATCTGTGATTCTTATCCCTAAAAGAGTATATTCTCTCTTTTGCTCTGGATTTCTCCTCATCGCGTCTTGCTCCGCCGAACACTGCGTCAAACTTGTATTTGTTAAGCGCCTGCTTAAGCCCCTGAGTCTTCATAATATCCGTATGCACCGCCGAGCCGTGAACAAATGGATTTATATCCCTCTCTATACCTTCCGGGTTTGTATGAACGAGAAGCTCAAATCCCTCCTCTTTTGCCCTTTTATCCCTAAACTCTATCATCTCCTTAAACTTCCATCTGGTGTCTACATGCAGAAGCGGAAATGGCAGTTTTGCAGGAAAAAAAGCCTTAAGTGCCAGATGAAGCATCACAGCGGAGTCTTTGCCGACGGAGTACATCATCACAGGATTGTCAAACTCAGCGACAACTTCCCGCAGTATATGAATTGATTCAGCCTCAAGCTGTTTTAAATGTGTTAATCTCTTTGTATCTATCACTTTATCTCCTTTAGATGCAATCCGCACTCTTTATGTTCGGGATTCTCCCACCACCATCTGCCGCTCCTTATATCTGCACCCTCTTCTACTGCTCTGGTACATGGTGCACATCCTATGCTCGGATACCCTTCGTCATGCAAAGCGTTATAAGGCACGTTGTTTTCCTTTATATAGTTCCAGACATCGCTCTCGCTCCATAAAATAAGCGGATTTAGCTTGATCACACCGTTGCCCTCATCCCACTCCAACATCTGTATATCCCCGCGCGTAGGGCTCTGCTCGGCTCTAAGTCCGGTAATCCAAACTTCAATCCCATTCAGAGCTCTTTTAAGGGGCACGATTTTTCTGACATAACAACACTCTTTCCTATTCTCTATAGAGCCGTAAAAACCGTTGGCTCCCTGCTTGTGATAGAGCCTTTCTATATCTCTGCTGTCTGGAAAATAAACCCTTATTTTTGTTTTATATTTCAGATTTGTTTTATCCATTACATCATATGTCTGCTGCGGTAATCTTCCCGTATCAAGCGTAAATATGGTTGTATTTGCATCTATTTTTAGAATCATGTCACTCAGAGCCTGATCCTCGGCTCCAAAGCTCGATGATAGAGCGATCTTATCTCTGTACTCTTTTAAAAAATGCTTTAACACGCTCTTGGCATCAAAATGTTTAAATTCTGCATTTAGTTTTTTTACTTTTTCTCTCATAATATCTTTCCTATATATGATAATCACCGGCGACAGCTTTGTGTCTGCCTATATCAATCTTGTTCCATGCTCGCTCATGGTAGTAGTACAAAATCATTTTTGTAACAACCTCTATAGAGCCGATGGATGCCGCCATAACCAGATTGCCAGTTATTATGTAGGAGATAACCATCGTATCGATTGTCCCGAGCGTTCTCCACGAAATTGTCTTAATAACCGATCTATACGCTTTTTCCTGCATATTCACTCCCTGCCCTAGAGCCCAAAACTATACTTATTACATAATTCATAGTGATTCCAGCTCAATGTTTCTGCTCTTTAGCGCTTCATAAAACCTGCACGCAAAACAGATATCTTTTGTCGCTTCTACAATTTTCCACACGCCCAAAAAACCAATCAACAGATAAGCTATTGTCGTCTCATTTAAAAGCTCTGCACCCAGTGCCGCAAAAAGAAGTGTCAAACCGACATGAGAAGCAAACTCTTTTGCATTTTCATCCGTAGGTTTTTTCTTTAGCCCTGTAATCTTGACTAAAAAAGTAGAGATCAAATATATAGGACTCATATGCGGTGCCATATATATTCTCATTAAAAAGTCATAAACCAAAATATATAAAACAGCTGTGTTTGCACTAAGCATATAAACAGCCATAAAGGCTGCTAAAAGTGCTGCATGCATGCGGGTCTGATTCTTGCAAAGAAGATTTTTTGTTACATATTGAGTCTGTGACATCTTAATTTTTCTCCGATCTTTAATTATTTTACGACAGTATAATCAGTTTCAAAAACAATGTCAAGTGATTTTGTTGTGTTATACTATACTAATTTAGTTAAGATTATAGATACATCCCTATATATAGGGATTTATATTGAATTAAAAAAATTATATTTATATACGAGTAAATTACTTTACATTATTTTAAAAAAAGTGTATACTTCTTTTCGATATATATTTATACGGAGTTGCTATGCCACTTATATCTACTAAAGGAAGTTATGGTCTTTCCGCTATCTGCGAACTGAGCAAGCATTACGGTGAATCTGTGATGCAGATAAAAGAGATAGCGTCAAATGCCAATATCCCTCAAAACTATCTTGAGCAGCTTCTTGGAAAACTAAGACGTGCCGGGATTGTAGAGAGCATAAGGGGTGCAAAAGGCGGTTATAAACTGGCACGCGATCCTAAAGATATAAAAGTTCTGGATATTCTGATCGCTCTTGAAGATGATCTCAAAATAGTCGATGCAAAGATCGATCATCCGATACTAAATCTATTTTTTGATGAGTCTCGAGAGAGCATAAAAGATATTTTTGATATCAGCATTATGGAACTATCAAGCTATCAAAACAAATTTTTAAACTACTCAATATAAGGGGAAAAATATATGGGGTCCTGTCCGGTAATATTTAAAAAAGTTGACCAAAACGTGGTCAGAGTCATGGCAGGTTTTGTCTCTGCGATAGCGGTTATATTTATAGTATCTCCTCAACTCTGGCTTTTAACACTTCTGCTCTATGATTTTTTAGTACGCTCTTTAGACTATAAAAAAGCGAGCCCTCTTTTTCACATCGCGAAAATTATCGCCAAGATACTAGGGCTTAAAAAAATTGAGATAGATGCGGGACCAAAAGAGTTTGCCCTCAAGATAGGATTTGTGTTCGTGCTTATCTCTTTTATAATGTTTAGTTTGGGAGAAACAATAGCTGCAGTTTTGGTCATTGCACTGCTTTTAGTCTGCGCATTTTTAGAACTTACATTTAACTACTGCGTAGGGTGCCAGATATATAAGATTTTGAAGAAATTTATAAAACTTTTTTAAACATCTCTCTATTTAAGAGAGGATGTGTCTTAACTGCATCGCATACCAAAGCACTATAAGATTTAAAAAAAAGATCATCATAGAGCTTGCACGCGATACAATCTTTTGAACGGTCGTGCGCTCGCTTTTGTGCGTCTTTAAAGCAATCCTCATATGAACGATAGTAAATAGCGTTATCGCGCTCACATAAAAGAGTTTGTTACTCATCATATAGCCTAACTTCGACTCGTCAATATCAAGCGTCAAAACATCGATCAGATTAAAGTTAAAAAACAGAAATGTTCCCGTACTAAGCAGAACTGCCAGCCAAAAAGTTTCAAAATATCCATAAAGCGGTCCAAGATACTCATATGTCTGTTCCTGCGCCTCTTTTCCTTTTAACAGTATGCCGAGTGCAAACAACAGCAAAGATCCCCCGATCCAAGCGGTCGCCCCCAATATGTGAATATAAAGCACTACATCTACCATAAAATCCCCTCATACAATTTTCGTTTTTTAGATTATAGTGTAAAATACCGACAAAAAAGAGGTCAAAATGCAAGAAATAAAAATATGGCATAATCCAAAATGTTCAAAATCACGCGAAGCGATGGAGATACTAAAAGAGAATAGATGCGATGCCGAAGTTGTGAAATATTTAGAAGAATCTCCCGATGAAAATCAGATCAAAGCCATATTAAAAATGCTTAATATTACACCCAGAGAACTTATGAGAACAAAAGAGGATATATACAAAGAGTTAAATTTAAAAGATGAGAATAGTGATGAAGCTCTTATTGCCGCTATGGCGAAGTATCCAAAACTGATAGAGCGCCCGATAATTATCAAAGGCAACAAAGCCATCATCGGAAGACCTACCGAAAGAATTGCGGAGTTTTTAAACTCTTAGGACTTCTTCTTATCTTTTGTTACAAAATGACACTCGGTCGTTGAGTATGGGCAGGTTTTAACTATGCTCATCTCAAACTGCTCCTCATCTATGCCGCCTAGTTTTCTATCATAATGACGCATCGCGGCACGAAACGCGGTAAGCACCATATTTGCACTGTCTTGATGCTCGGTTGAGATACGCTCGACCTGTTCACCTTCGGGTTTGCTTGTATCTACTTTTGGAGCAGGGATGGCAGCATAGCTCTCTTGAAGATCCTTTTCCAGGTTTGAAGTGATCTCAAGCGCCGCTTCTATGCTCTCACCCTTTATCATCTCCGTAAATATAGAACCCAGCGTGGTCGTATCCTGATTCCCGTTTGTTCCGAACATAACGTCGAGTATAGAGTTCTCGTCTCTTTTGATATACATGATGACATAACTTTTTGTCGCATGGTCTATCCCGACGCCTACACAGGTAGCATCCTCGAGTTTGCCGTAATTTTCAGGCTGCATAAGATGTTTTCCTATCTCCGCCTCTAAAGCTTTTTGTTCATCCATTTTTTAACCTCTTTGACCTAGCATTTCAATGCTTACGTTGTTGTCTTTAATAAATTTTGAGATGATCTCGGAGTGATTGTGCTCATACGGTTTTAGATAAACGATACGCTTGATACCGCTTGCTATTATGTTTTTACTGCACTCACTGCATGGTTCAAGCGTGACATAGATAGTCGCGTCTTCTATGCAGATTCCTTTTCTTGCAGCCCAGATGATAGCGTTCATCTCAGCATGTATCTCGTAAGTCTTTGACCACTCGTGATGAGAAGAGGTATACTCTCCCTCCCAATGATCGCGGCAGTTTATATACCCGGCCGGAGTTCCGTTATAGCCTGTGCTAAGTATTCTTCCGTCTTTTACTATAACGGCACCGACCTGCTTGGAGACACACTTTGAAGCGCTTGCCAACTCTTGTGCGATATTTATAAAATTTTCGTCACTCAACATCTTTTAAAGTTCTCTAATTATCTTTATATCCGCACTGTTTCTAAGTCTTGCAAAATAATCACTCAGCACCTGCTCTCTTTTTTCGGACATAATAAGGTTTGTTATCTGATTTTTAACACTCTCATACTCTACGCTGCCGGGTGCCTTTATCTCTTTTAGGTAAAAACTTACAAACGAACCGTTTGGCTCGGATACTACCGGAGTAAAACTGTTTATCTGAGTATTTTCAAGAAGTCTTGAGAGCTCAGGTGAGATTCTGCCGTACTCCAAGATCTGTTCATCCTTCTTTATCTCATCCGAGTGAAACATAGGAATTGTTATCTTTTTTTCAAGGGCATTTCTATTTTTTGAGCTGTATATAGTCACCTCAAAAGCACTCGGGCGTAAAAACTCGTCTTTGTGCAGCTCATAGTACTCTTTTAGCTCATCCTCGCTCGGATTATCGATAGATGAGTAAGCGATTGCGGAGTAGAGCTTTTGTGAGAGAAGCTTCTCTTTTGTTCTGGCTTTAAACTCTGCGGATGTCAAACCGTTTGAGTTTCTGATAGCCTCGTAAAGCTCATCTATGCTCATTTTGTTTGCCATAGCGGTCTTCTTGATATCGTCATAAACCTCGGAGCTTGTCACACTTATTTTTCTCTCCGCGATCTCTGCCTCTTCTAGTTTTTTTCTTATTAGATTGTCTGTTGCCGTACCTGCATCGACTCTAGATATTTTCATCTCCTCTTTGACATCAAAAAGAGTGATAACATCCCCTTTTACCACAACGCTCACTCCGTTAATTAGCTCCGCGTTTAGCATTACACCAAAAAAAAGAGATAAAAGTATCTTATACATCCGCCATCCTCTGCTCTATTTAAAAAAAGTATTTTACCCGCTTTTAACAAATGATAGCCTAAAATTCCATAACTATTTTACAAAGGATTTTTATGGTTGTTACCCGTTTTGCTCCAAGTCCTACAGGCTATCTACACATCGGCGGTTTAAGAACGGCTCTTTTTTCCTATCTCTGGGCTAGAAAAAATAGCGGTAAGTTTCTTCTTCGCATTGAAGATACCGATAAAGCAAGAAATTCACAAGAAGCGGCAGAAGCGATCGTCAATGCATTTCATTGGCTTGGTCTGGAGCATGACGGCGAGATAATCTATCAGTCTCAAAGAGATGATATATATGCAAAGTATATAGATCAACTCTTAGATGAAGGCAAAGCCTACAGATGCTATATGTCAAAAGAGGAGCTCGCAGAGCTAAGAGAAACTCAGATGGCAAACAAAGAGAGAACCAAGTACAACGGCAAATATCGTGATTTTACAGGTACCCCGCCTGAGGGAATAGAGCCTGTAATACGCATAAAAGCACCTCTAAACGGCGAGATAGTAGTTCAAGACGGTGTCAAAGGCGATATTGTTTTTCAGGCTGAAGATATTTTGGATGATTTCATCATAGCAAGAGCGGACGGTTCGCCTACATACAACTTTGTCGTTGCGATCGATGACTATCTTATGGGAGTAACCGAAGTTATCCGCGGGGACGACCACCTCTCAAACACGCCAAAACAGATAGTGATCTATCAAGCGCTCGGATTTGACATACCGAAATTCCACCACGTTCCGATGATCCACAACCAAGAGGGGAAAAAACTATCTAAACGTGATGGTGCGACAGACGTTATGGCATACAAAGAGATGGGGTACACTCCGGAAGCATTGCTGAACTTTTTAGTGCGTCTTGGATGGAGTCACGGAGATCAGGAGATTTTCTCTATGGATGAGATGAGAGAGCTTTTTGACCCTAAGAACATCAACCGTTCTGCATCCATCTACAACACAGAAAAACTTGACTGGCTAAACTCGCACTATATCAAAAACACTCAAAACAGCGAGCTTGCGAAATTGCTTGAACAGTATGGCCTGCTTCTTACCTCTCATGACAAAAAAGAGATCTTGCTAGATGCTCTGAAAGAGCGTGCAAAGACCCTAAAAGAGATGTCCTCTCTTGTATATGAGATAATCACCACTCCAAGTTATTATGACCAAAAAGCGGTTGAGAAGGCGTTCAAAGGAGATGCGCTTGAGATACTGAACGCTTTTGGCGCAAAAGTCTCTGCCTCAAAAGAGCTTCATCTTCCAAGCGATTATCACCATCTTATGCAAGAGGTGGTAGATGAGATGGAAATAGGCTTTGGTAAAATCGGGCAGCCGCTGCGTGTCGCACTTTTGGGCAAGATGAGCGGACCTGGGCTTGACAGTGTTATGGCGATAATCGGCAGAGACGAAACCATGCTGCGCATAGCAAACGCTATTGCCGAGCACTCATAAAAAATGAAAAGGGTTCTAGTCCTTCACGGCTGGGGCGGAAGTAATTTCCCGCACTGGCA
>JBFEYZ010000060.1:0-9636 GCA_041561855.1 Sulfurimonas sp.
AATAAATGTCGGCAGCTTCTTTTTTTGGTACATCTTATAACGTATTATATTTCCCAAAATAGATATTCCAAGCAGTATTTGAACTGCTTCAAACCATCTGCTTGCATAGATGACTGCCCACGAGGTATTGACCCCGTAATCATTCTCTATAAATGTTCCGACTGCACTTGCGGCGCCGAATATAAGAATCAGAACAACCATTAATTTCATCGAGATCAAAAACGACCAAACCTTACTAATGTAACTCATATTTTTCCTTGAGAGTGATAAAAGATGCTTCAGAGTAGTATAATACTTTGTAATATCTTATGAAATTTTAGTTTAGCACAGAGATGCAACACCACGGTTAATGGGTTGCGATTTTGCCTTTAGAATTTTGTGCGGATGTGTCGTCTTGCGGCTCTTCTTTTTTATCTTTCACTGAAGGTTCGTGCGTATTTGGTTTTGTAAATACCTCTTCTTCGAGCTTCTCGACCGCTACTATTATCCAATTTCCGTGATGGTTTTTAAGAGTGTACTTCATTTTGTAAAAAATATTTGTCGGCTCAAGTGCAAACTCTTTTGTCCCCAAATCAACATACGAGAAGGTCCAATTTTCAAGTGTCCTTATCGTTGCATTATCTTCATTGTATGCTATCGGAGAGAACCTCAGATCATTAATCTGCGCTATGTAGGTAAGGTTGCTGAACTTCCAGGACTCGAACCAAACCTGAAGTTTTATTGCGACATCCTGCGCGACAAAGTTTTTAAAAAAATTGAACTCACCGCTTTTGCCCATCTTGATGATGCCGTAGTTGTATTTTAAAAGTGCGTCTTTTATGTACTTATCATCATTTGCCATAACAGTTGAAGCACAAAAAAGCACTATAAAAAGAGTTAAAAAATATCTTCTCATCACTGCAACTCTTTACGGGATAGGATTTGCATCATAAGCACCAGATGCACTATTATCTGTTCTATGGCATGTTGCGCCGTCACAAGTAAGATCACCTGTAAGATCTTTATCAACAAAAACATCCAATGGATCTACTATTAAATTTTTTCTATAACCTACCATCATTAACTTATTTCCTTGAAAGTTATATGGAGCAGGAAAGTTATAGTAGCCAATAAGTCTTGAGAGGGGTGAACCGTGAGGAACTGCCACATGACACTGGACACATTGGTAACCTTTATTTGACATCTTATTCCACCAGTTAACATGAGGAACATCCGGATCATGACAATTCTTACAAAAAAGACCTGCGTCCGTATTATTTACCAGATCATCCATTGTATAAAGCGTAATCCCATCTGACTTAAACGGCCAATATTGATTTACACCTTTTAGTATGTACTTCAGATTTGAGCCGTGCGGCCCCTTTGGGTCTCCTCCAAGCTCATTGTCTGCACCATGACAGTCAGAACAATACATTGTATTTAGCCCCGGATTCTCGGTCCATGGAGTAAGAAGCTGTGCAGCAGCAAGCTCTTTTGGAGCATATGAACCGGTACGGTTTAGCTGATTTATTACAACAGGGTGACCTGATTTATTATTGATATTCATCTCCCAAGCGACATCTGTCAATGGTGTAACCCCATCACTAGGGGAAACATAACCTCCGTCATTCACACCGAAAGTTGCAGCTCCTATTCCCCAGTATGAGTGGCACTTAAAGCATATCTGATACTCCTTCTCTGCGCTCTCCATAGTTGTAAAGGTAGTGGGCTGTGTCCATTCTGTCGGCCATGTAGGCTCTATCCCTGGAACACCCTGAAGCACGTTGGAGACAAGGTTTGTAGATGCTCCGGCAGGTCCGTACCATGAACCATCTGCTATATGTGTTCCTGCACGTGCACGATGAGGGTTGTGACAATCCATACATACCGCATGCTTATTTGTCGCCCAATCCATACCGTCATACCCAAGCGGGTCTGGATTTCCAGTGCCGTAAAGTGCGTCTAGGTTTGTATGCTGCGTTCCGGGAAGGTTGTCCTCTGCCAAAACAGGGTGAGTATATGTTCTGCTTAGGATCGACTTTATATCTTTTGCTCCGCCTACACCGTGACATGCAGCACCTGCTTCACTTGATGCAGCGCCCTGAAAACATGTCTGCTCTAACACCTGTCTATTTAAGTAACCGACTCCCTGCCCGTTATGAGGGACATGACAATTTGCACACGCCAACTCCCCTACTGCTCCAGTTCCATATTTAGCGATCAGATCGACATCCGTATACGTAGGTGTTCCGGGAGGGCTTTGATGAACACTGCCGTCAAAAGATGTCTTTTCATGGCATGATGTACAAGTTCCTACAAAGTTTTGACCATGATTTGCACCGGCATCATAGTGAAGAAATTTGCTATTATCTTTATGCGGATCGTGGCAAGACGAACACTCTACATATTTTCCTGTATATCCAGCATACTCAAAAAGCTTTATAGGAGTATCCGGTGTTACCTTTAACTCCATAGATCGGATTCCTCCGTTGCCAAAAGTCTTGCTTATCGTCGAGTCGTACTCAACCCCAACGGGATGATGACTAGAGAGGTCTGTGCCTATGAACGTCGTGGCAGTGTCTACTATCGTACCGTCAGGGTCAACACCAGCCATATCTATAAGCGCTCCGTCACGGTCATATCTCAATTTTGAGACCGCACCAACGGCAATGGTCCCGTCATGACAGCTTAAACACTGTCTTGAAAGCGCACCAGGGGTATCATTATCTGAACCCAGATCTGCCGCAATAGATGGGTAACCCATCCTTCTAAGATATTCACTATCATACATAACATACTCTGTTACAGGCATGCTCCTATTCCAAAGAGGCTTTCCGACAGGCTGCGAAAAATGCGGTACGTGGCAGAAAACACACACTTCAGTCTCACTCGTTGCTTTTGCCGTTCCTGTTCCGCTAACTGATAAATTATGTTTAGTATCAACTATAGAGGCAGTTAGCCAAACAGGAGCCGCTACCAAAAAAGCAAATAGTGCAAAAATTAAATATCTCATTTTGAACTCCTTGTTTGTGCTGTTCCTATTAGTCTAAAAATCTGGATGCGTCCATTATTGACATCTGCTACATGGATAAAGTTCTCATGTGATATAGATATATCCTCAGGAAGAGCAAACTGACCTTTTTTGTCTCCATACCCTCCAAGAACCATCAAAAGCTCGCCGTTTTGATTAAATATCTGTATATTGTTAAACATAGTATCACTAACATAAATATTTCCGTAACTATCAAGAGAGATGCCCCTCGGAGAGCCAAAACTTCCTATCTCCTGCCCAAGATGACCAAACTTGTTTATAAAATTTCCGTCTTTATCCAATATCTGAACACGATGATTCATAGAGTCTGCGATATAAAGCCTTCCATCACTTCCTACGTCTATAAAAGTCGGTCTGTTAAACTCTCCGTCACCATTACCATTTTTGCCTATAAAATTAATATATTTACCTTTTAAAGTCGTTACATGTATCCGACTAGAAACAGCATCGACGATATAAAGTTTTTCTTCATCGGCATTTATAGCGAGCCCTACAGGTCTTTGAAACTCTTTTGGAGCAATAACATGGCTGAAATCACCGTTCTTTTTAAATACAAATACTTTTGCCCTAATGGAATCGGAAACGTAAATATCCCCTTTTTTATCGCTTATTACGTCTATCGGATATAAAAAATTCTCTTCCTTAGAGCCTTCTATCGTGATAACTTTACTCTTTTTTTTATCGAAAACATAAAGTGCTTTATAAGATATATCAGTCACATAAATCCTATCTTCATCCGCATGCGTACCGAATGGTGAATGAAGCGGTTTATCCTCTTCTCCAAACAAAAAATCAAAAGCCTTTGAAAAGAACCCTTTTTCTATCCCAAGATCTTTATAATCTCTTACAGAAGCTATATACTCTATTTTTGTTTCATCAGGCGGCGGAGGCCATACGAGCCTTTGTGCATTTTCGGCATAAAGAGCGTCAATGCTCACAATAAAAACTAGTATATATATAAACTTTTTCATCTCCTGCTCCCTTTAAAATGTTCTCGTTAACTGTACTTTAAAAATAGAACGCTCATTTTCTATCGTTCTTAGTACACTCTCTATCTCATTCTTATTATACTGATATCCCATTAAAAAAGTAGTTTTTCCGGCTTTAAAAGATAAATTTGCCATTCCGGAATGCTCAAGCGTATTATAAATTTCACTTATTCTTGCAGAAGCGTCAAACATCCAGTTTTTAAACAAACGGTAGTTCATATTTGCTTCTGCTCTTGGATCAATCCTGCTTGAACTTACGGCATCGCTTTTTATATTTACATACTCTGCGCCTACACGAAATCCTATGCGTCCTCTAACTCCGAGTCTAAAATGAAAATCAACTGACTCCATAATATTTGTCTGCGAATTAGAACTTTTTACGTCATCTCCAGAAATATTTGTTTGAGTATACCTAGCAGTTATATTATTATTGACTATACTCAATATTCTAGATAAAAAATATGCCCCTACGTTATATCTATGCTCTTCTCTGTCCGTAGAGTACAATGAATAAAAATATCCGCCGCTTAGAGTTAGGTCTGAGTTTATTTTCGAGAAGTTTTTTTTTGCTCTTGCATTTAAACTAATATCATATCTCTCTACACTTGTATTTGTGGAAGTACTATTACCGTCATAAGTACTTTTGATATTCGAATCGTTTTTTTGCACTCCGACTCTGCTTATTAGGTTAAGCGGCATATCTGAAAATATAGTCGTATCATAATCATGAGTAGCGTCTAGATTTACATAAGAGTTACTTCCTTTTGAAGTCGGACTGTTATAAAAAAACACCATTGCTCCTTCGGATAGCGTGATCGACTCTGTCCATCTATAATTAAATCTTTGATTAACTGTTAAAGAATCAAACACATATTTTTGACTCCCTAAAGGATCATTATATTCCATGTTCATACCAAGTACTGACAAATATGCATCATATTTTTCATCTTTTGGTCTCCAGTTTAGATCGACACCTGCATCTATTGTTTCTCTTAAATAATATTCGTCATTTTCATATGAAGCCTTGGAACTCAATGTGAAATCATCGGATGCTCTCCATGCATGAGACAAATTAAGTACATCCTTAACCTGACTGACACTGATCATTTCATCATTGATGTAATTTTGCTCATTGTCAAGTATCGAATGTGCATAGTTTGCTTGCACATTATGCGAACCTTCGTTATATCTAAATGAGCTGTTATATGTTGTGGTTTTTGAATCTTGAAGCCTATCGCTGAATTCTGAGGTGGTCTTTGTTGTTGTTGCTCCGTATGTAACCACATACGGGTTAAAGTTTAATGAGCCCGTTATTCCTTCACCTTTTGTTTCATACGAATAGTTAGTTGTATAAGCGCTATACACAGTATTTACAGGTCTTTCCGACTTATTAGCGTAAACAGTAAACGGAAACTTTGTCTCTTTTATAAAGTTCATATTTACTTTATAATCCTTTCCGTCGCTATTCTCCTTGATTGTGGCGGCATCTCTTTTGACTTCTTCTTTGTCAAATCTCAAAAGACCCTCTATTTTATAATCAAGAATACGCGGGCTGTAGATATTACCCGAATACCCGAGTTTATACTCCTGCAAAAAATTCTCTTTTGAGTTTTCCCTTCCGCTGTTTATATAATCATCATCTGTATATAAGTAGTTAATGCTGCCGTAGAATCCTTTATCTGGGTATTCGTTTGCACTCAGTTTTGAGGCTAAAAAAAAGATTAGACATAAACAAAACAGAGTTTTTTTTTGCATTTTCCTATTACTTCACAATCACCGAATTTTGCATTAACCTCTCAAGCAGCTCGCTCTTTCTTCTATTCTCTTCTTTCTTTTTAAGATCTTTTGCGAGTCCGTCTTTTACCTTCTCAAAAGGCAGCTGATTTGAAACAAGTTTATCCTCTACCCTGACTATGAAATAGCCGATATCCTGTTCTATAATTGAGCTTGTATCGTTTATATCCATAGAGAATGCCACATCTTCGACATCCTTTTGAAGCCTTCCTCTGTGAAGGTAGCCCATATCCCCGCCTTTTATCCTGCTCATTGCGGTTGAATATTTTGCTGCTACATCCGCAAAATCTACTCCATCTTGCAGGTTTTTAAAGGCTTCATCTATTCTTTTTTTTGCCTTTTCTCTCCCATCTGGATCTTCCGGATTATTTCTAACATGTATCAACCTGACCCTGATTTTTTCAGGCTCTTTAAACTTGTACATATTTTTATCATAATACTCTTGTAACTCTTTATCTCCGATTTCTACTTCTATCTCTTTTTTATATAGTTTTTTTAAAACTTCGTCTTTCTTAACCGCATCTCTAAAAGTATCCTTTGTAAAACCAAGTCTGTTGACTGCATCTTCCAAAGCCTCTTTAGAACCATACCTTACGGCAAGATTCGTCATTACATCATCTACTTCACTCTCAGTAATATTGATATTTTTTGATAAAGCATAACTGTATAAAAGAGTCTTTTCTATAAGCGACTCTAATGCTTGTTCTTGCAAGTTTTTCAATTTCTCATCATTAACCGTAGAGTGAAAATATGCTTTAGGAAGAAGCTTTCCAACCTCTTTATCCCTCTCATCTACAGATATTGCTATGCCGTTTACGACTGCAACGGTAGATTCCGGTAACAATGTTTTGTCTCCAAAAAGAGATACTGACAATACAATAATTAAAAATAATCTATTCAAAATCCAACCCTGTTTATTTTTCTATTTTTCTATTTTTTGCTCTGCTTGCTCTTTTGGAGGAGCTTTTAGCTCACTATATTTCTGAGGATTTTTCTTTTTCCACTCTTCACTTACATATTGAAAAGTCTGTACCCTGCCGCTAAATCCGTCAGCTATTATTATCTTATCATTCTCGTCTATATAAATACCCGTTATCAGACGAAACTGTGTCGGACCATAACCTCCGCCCCCAAAATACATAAGCAGATTCTTGCCGTATTCATCAAATATCTGAATATTGTTAAAGGCACTGTCGGCTACGTAAATATTACCATGGCTATCTATTCCTATGCCTTTTGGTCTTGCAAAAGTACCAGGCTTATTGCCTATATTTCCAAATTTTGTAATGAACTTACCATCTTTATCAAATATCTGTACACGGAAATTTTGAGTATCAACCACAACAATATTCCCGTTTCTCTGATCTACCGCGATATTTGTAGGAAAGTTAAATTCAGCGTCTCCAGTCCCTCTTTGTCCAATACTATAAAGGTGCTCTTTTGTAGCAATATCATAAACTTTAAACTGATGTGTCTTTGTATCGACAACATAAAGTCTGTTCAAATTTTTATCTATTGCTATTCCTGTAGGAGAAGCAAAATCAAGCCTGTCTCCAAGCACAAACTTCAAATTTCCGTTTATATCGTAACCGTTTATCTTTCTTTCTCGTGAATCACTGACGTATATATTTTTATCTTTGTCAAAAGCGATCCCGACAGGAGAAGCCAGTCTTCCTGCTGTTCCGTTTCCTATAAACTTAAGCTCTCTTGTATTTTCATCTATTACAAAAACAGCATCTGAACCTGTATCAGCTACATAAACTTTGCCGTCTTGCAGACCCACTCCGTAAGGCTTTATTATATTTGATACTTTCTTCTCACTCTTTTTTTCACCTAAAAAAACATCAAGTGCATTTGATTTATCTTCCTTTGCACCGCCTCTATAAGTAGTAAGATATAAAATTCTTGGCTCTTCAGGATACTGAGGAAATACAATTGTACGCTCTACTTCAACCTCTTTTGTAGCACAGGCCTGAAAAAAAAGCATAACTATTATAATTTGGATTGAAACAAGGATGGCTTTCATGAGAGACTCCGACTTTGATATAACTATAAAACATTATAACAAAGAAAGTATAATGGGAAAATGCACAGGTAGAGAGGCTCTCTCCACCTGATTTTTTTATTTATTGTGGCAACCTAAACAAAGGTAGCTATTTGCATTCGTATGACGAAGGAAATTGACTTCTGTATCGACTCCCTGTGTGTTCCCACCATTATGCGGATCGTGACAGCTTCCACACTCAACTTGATCGTTTGCAGCTCCACGCAATAAATCTTCAATTGTTGTAGCGCCGACCCATGCAGCATTATCACCTAGCGTTGTAAGTACCGTAGCCACTGCTCTAAGACCTGCATTACCCTCTATATATTGTATAGAGACCGGGTGATCATTTGTCAAATCAGGATTACCTACAGTTGTAACTCCAGGTGTACCACCGATATTTCCGCCGTAATCAACTGCCAGACTATTAATATCATTTGAACCGACAACTGTGTTCATACCTGATCCAGGAGCATTTACTATAGAGTCTATAGCACTTACACCATCATGGCAACTTAGACATGCTAATGATGGACTTGCAGGAGCAGCAGCAGTAGAAGTACCCGCTATAGTTGCTCCATACATATCAAAAGTCCCGCCTGGTGTGGCCTTGTTCCATAAAGGCGCACCCGTAAAAGCAGTGTTAGCTGCGTGAGGTGTATGACAATAAACACATATCTCACCATTATCCGCGGTAGCACTGTCGAGTGCAGCATTTGCAGATAAATCGTGCGGACTACCACTAATAGACCCCGCCCAAGCAACTGAACTACCGAACATTAAAGCCAATGCAACAATCTTGATTTTATTACTAATCATCTTGTCCCCTTTCACAATAGTATATAATTTTTTGTAATACTATCTTCTATTACAAGTATAACAAATTATGAATAAAGTAGAATTAAAAGACAAATAAAATAGCTATTGACATAGGTCAAGTTACTTTTCGTAACTAAATTGTAAAAAAAATGTAAAGATGTGATGTTTTTGTGATGATTATAATCGTTTGTTTACTTCTTGTGGCATCTTTGACATACACCGTATGGCATCGTGCCGTTCATTCTTAAAAGAAATATCCCTGCCGAACCGTGTGGGTTATGGCATCCGCTACAGGTAAGCTCACGACCTGGACGAACAGGGTCTTCTCTATCTCTTGTGGGATGACCTCCGCTTTTTGTGCTGCGCCCGAAACCTATTTGAGGAATAACATGCTGTCCGTCTGCTTTTTCCGCATGGCAGGTTGTGCAAAGATCCCAAATCGATTTTCTAAGAAAAAACTCGTTATCAGAGCCGTGCGGATTATGGCATCTCTCACATCTTCCGTCGTTCACAGGTCCGTGCCCGAACTTGTTTCTTCCCCAGTCATCGACAGTATCGTGGCACTCACCGCAGGTTTTTGCAACAGGATCCGGTGCTAAGTATTTTGAAGCACCCTTATCCTGCATATTATATTCACCGAAATTTCCATTGTGACAGCTGGTACAGAGCCAGTTGGCAGCCGGTGCATGAGTATTTTTTTTGCTTATCATGCCATTATGACATTCATAACAAGTCGTCTTTGTCACGTCTTCAAGCGCCTCAAAGTCTGTAGGAATGTTTGAACTCATATTATGGCAAGAGACACATCTATTCTCTTTATCATCTTTGTGAAAAAATCTAAGATTATACTCTTCAATGGTATATTCATCAAAACCCTCAAAGAGTTCAGACAAAAAATATAAATCCCTGTTCTCTCTTTTAATCTCTTTTGAATCTTTATAGAGAGTTACCGAAACCAT
>JBFEYZ010000061.1:0-9486 GCA_041561855.1 Sulfurimonas sp.
CTCTATCTTTGGCACATACTGCCACATCTGATTGTCAAGACTCAAAAAGGTGATGCCGTTATCTTTTGGCGGATATATGATCTTTACAAAGCTCTTCTTCGTCCCCTGCGAGTAACTCTGCATCTTCATAACTCTTTCATGTCCCATAGAGACTACTTTCATATCGAGCTTGAGATAGATGCTTTTGCCTCTAAAGTTCTCGTCAAGCTTCTTTATAATCTCATGCGCTTCATCAGCTGCTAAATCCAACATCAATATAAAAACTATCAAAATAATCTTGCCCATCCTTGATTTTACTCTCAATTATCTTTGGTACAAATTATTTAAGTAACTCATAGCTAACACTTTTGTAATATAGTTAAGTATGAAAAAAAGAATCCTGCTTTTAGAAGATGTTCCCATCTCTTTATTCTTTAAAAAACTTTAAGGCTAACTCTCAAAACATTATGTTACAATCGATTAACACAAAAGTCAGGAGTCTTGCTATGTTAAAAAAAACAGTAGTAAGTAGTTTGTTAATTCTACTTTTTACCCCGCTTAGCGCATATGATCTCAAATCAAACATGATACAACTCGGAGCAGAACTTGCCGAAGTTCAAAAATCATTTATAGCCAGCGACCAAGATGGTGTAGAAGCTTCAATTAAGCGCTTTTCACAACATGCACAGGACTTATTGGGAAATAAAGAAAACTTCTCAGCTATGCTGCCTGAGAACAAAAAATATAAAGCGAATGAAGCCGTTATGAGTGCGCAAATCATAAGCTATAATGTTCAAATAATTTTAGATGCTATTGAAAACAAACACAATCAATCAGGTTTAGTCCGTCGCGAAGAGGCTCAAAGAGCTTACACTTATATAGAGCATGCATGTTTTCGTTGTCATAACATAGTGAGAGATGAGTATTAGATTTAAAAAAGCAACATCTCTTCGGAATTTACTTCCGCTTCTACTCGCGGCGGTTTTGATATATCGCTGAAAAACTCTTCTTTACCGTTTATGTTTACTTTCATAACCCCGTCTGGCATCTCAAATTTTCTTTGGATCTGCGGGTAGAGCTCCAGTACCTTTTCATAAAACATCGCGAAGGCAGGTCCTGCTATCTTACCGCCGGTCTCTCTTCTTTGCATCGGCGTATTATCATCATTTCCAAACCATACAACCGTTTCTATAGTAGGGGAGTATCCCGCAAACCATCCATCCATATTATTATTCGTGGTTCCGGTTTTGCCGGCAAGCTCTATACCTCTGACGCTTGCTCTTCTTCCTGTTCCTTTTTTGATAACGTCTTGAAGAATAGTAGTCATTATATAGGCCTGTGTCTCATCTGTGATAAAACGGGTACGCTCAGCTTTCTCATAAATCGTGGTCGAACCTTTATCGATATATCTAATAAGATGCGGCTCGACCTGTATACCGCCGTTTGCAAAAGATGTATAGTACTTTGCCAGCTCCAAAGGAGAGAGTGTGATACTCCCGAGTGCTATCGAGAGATCCGGTGGCAGATTTGCTATACCGAACTTCTTAAACTCCTTAAGAAGTGCACTAAGCCCTATATCGTTTACAAGGTTTATCGTTGCTAGATTTCTTGAGTGTACAAGAGCCTCTCTGAGAGTCAGAAGCCCTTTGTAATTTTTCTCGTAATTTTTAGGCTGCCACTTAAGTTCTTCACCGTCTTTTTCGTAAGTATATGTTCTAGCAATGTCTATCAGTTCGGTAGCTCCTGAATAGCCAAGGTCTATAGCCACCTGATAAATAAACGGCTTAAACGCGGATCCAGGCTGACGGCGTCCCTGTGTTGCTCTGTTGTATGAGCTTTTTTGATAATCGACACTTCCGACAAGCGCTAAGATATCCCCTGTTTTTGAGTCAAGCGAGACAAGAGCGCCGTTTAAGATAGATGTGTTTATATCTAACTGAACTTCAAGATCAGGGTTTGTTTCAAATCTTCTCTTGTCGTTTTCTACATAGCCCTCTATTCTTTTAACAGACATATCATAAGCTTTCTTTAGAGAATCCCTCGCAGCCTCCTGAAGTCTCATGTCTATCGTCGTATATATTTCGTACCCGCCGCTTTTTATATCGTCAATACCGAACTCTGCAGCTCTTCTTAGCACCTCGTCGACTATAAACGGTGCGTTATTTTGAGTCAGGGTGTCGTCAAAGACCTGCGGAGAATCAAGCAGTGCATCGTTATATGTGTCTTCATCAATCCACCCAAGTGCATACATTCTGGCAATTACGCGATTTGCCCTTCCCATAGAGATCTCATAATTTTTTGTCGGTGCGTAAGTGCTCGGCGCCTTTGGCAAACCCACCAAAATTGCCATCTCTTTAAGCGTCAAATCATCAAGTTTTTTATGAAAGTAGCCGTCTGCCGCCGTTTTTATTCCATAGTAACCGTGTCCGAAATAGATCTCGTTTAGATACCTCTCAAGTATCTCTTCTTTGCTTAATGCCATCTCTACTTTCAAAGCGTAGATCAGCTCTTTTACTTTTCTGGATATCTTTTTTTCTCTGGTTAAAAGTCTGTTTTTAACAAGCTGCTGTGTTATAGTACTGGCACCCTCAACCAATTTTCCAGCTTTTATGTCTTTTATTATCGCTCTAAAGATCGCATCTACGTTTATACCTGGATGCTCAAAAAATGTCGTATCTTCTATGGCTAATAATGCTTCTATTATTCGCGGCGGAATCTCGTTGAATTCAGCATAATATCTATGTTCGCCCTCAAAAATATTTGCTATTTTTTCGCCGTTCTTATCATAAAACCGTGTAGTCAATGACGGTTTGTAGTTCTTTAGCGAAGATATATCATAATCTTCTCCGACCAAAAAGTAGCCAAGAACTAAAAAAGGAGTTAAAAATCCAAGCAAAAAAAGCGTAAAAAATATATTTTTAACAGTTTTCATACTCTAAAACTCCTGTTTGCAAAATTTGCATCAATTAAAACCTTTGTATATTCGCTGTGCGGATTTTGTAAGATCTCTTCCATCTTTCCGCGCTCTATTACTTTTCCATTTTTTATAACACATATATCTTCGCATAAAATTTTAGCAGAATTCATATCATGTGTAACAAAAAGTATTTTAAAACCAAGTTCACTCTGAAGAGACCTTAAAAGGTCCAAGATCAAAACCCTGCTCTTCGGATCAAGCGCCGTTGTAGGCTCGTCCAGCAAGATAAGCTCAGGCTCATGACTTAGTGCCATAGCGATTACTACCCTCTGAAGCTGACCGCCTGATAGTTCCGGGGGAAATCTATCAAGCAGCTGCACATCAAGCCCGACCGCAGCAAATAGTTCTTTGACCTTCTCCTGCGATATAAAAAACTGTCTTTTTATCTTTGTAAGAGGAGAAAGTGCGGTAAACGGATTTTGAGGCACGAATGCCAAAGTCTCTCCCGCTATAAGCTCAAAGTCGCTCTCATGCTCAAGCTCCATCTCCATTGTGCTTGGAAGCATATTCAAAAGAGCTTTAATAGTCAAACTTTTGCCGCTTCCGCTCTGTCCTACAAGTGCCAAAGAAGATGAAATTTTAAAAGAGATGTCAACCAGCTCTTTTTCTTGAGTTCTTATACGGAGTTTTGAAATATTCATTATTTTATTTTAGCCAAATTTATACACAACTCTCTTAACGAATCGCAACTCTCACCAACTCTTGCTATCAATCTTATAATAGCTCTCTCAACTGTCGGCTGTCTGATTGCACCTACAGCAAACCCTTCGGTTTTTAGGCTCTCTTTGATCTCAATGACCTTTTTGTTGTCATTTATAGCGATCGGGACAATGAGTCCCTCAACTTTTATCCCCAATTCTTCATAAACTATATTCTGCCGCTTTTTTATCTCACTCTTTAGCATCTCTGTGTTTTGCAAAATATACCTAAGAGCATTATGCGCCAAAAGCGTGTCATATAAAGAGAGTGACGTTGCATATATAATTGGCTTTGCACGATTTATAAGGTACTCCACTATATGTGAAGATGCCAGTATAAAAGCTCCGAAACTTCCGTAAGCTTTTCCGAGTGTTCCCATCTTGATATAATTAGGTTTTATCTCAACTTTATAGTAATCAAAAACCCCCATAAGTTTGTCTCCTATCACACCGCTGCTGTGAGCCTCATCAACTATCAAAATAGCATCATATCTGTCGCAGATTTCAAAAACTTCTCTATCTACCAGATCCCCGTCCATCGAGTAGATCCCCTCAACCGCCACTATTTTGCGTTTTGCACCGGATGACTTTAAAAGCTCTTCAAGCTCATCCATACTGTTGTGAGAGAAAAATTTTACATCTACGCTCTTTATATTTGACGCAAGCACACCCGAAGCATGATACTTCTCATCCATAAAAAGCGTATCTCCGCGCCTGACTAAAGACTCTATCAGGGCTATGTTTGCATTAAACCCGCTACCCAGTATTACTCCGTCCTCAAAGCCGTTAGCCTCACATAAAGCCGACTCAAAATCTTTGTGTATCTGATGATATCCGTTTACCAAAAGTGATGCTTTTGAGCTGTGAAGAGGCATGTTTGAGAGTGTTTTACAAGTCTCATCATGAAGCTCTCTGTTATGCGCAAGACCGAGGTAGTCGTTTGAAGCAAAATCCAAAAGAGAGTCGTCATAGACCTCTCTTTGTCTGTATCTTTTAGCGTTTTTCAGTGCGCGCAGCTCACTATCATAATACATTATCTGACCATTACCCTGTTTCTGCCGCCGTTTTTTGCCTCATAGAGTGCTTTATCGGCTCTTTTAAATGTCAATTCAAGATCCTCGCCTTTTATATACTCAGTTACCCCAAAGCTCATCGTAATTGCAAAAACCTTTTTATGTTCTTCTACTTTAGCTCTGATCTTATCAGCTATTTTGTATGCATCGGATTTACTTACATAAGGAAGAATCAAAGCAAACTCCTCCCCTCCTATCCTGCAAAATATATCGCCCTCTCTTAAGTGCGAAGATATAAGTTTCGTATACTCTACTAAAACATTATCTCCTACGTCATGCCCGCAGCCGTCATTTATCTTTTTAAAATGGTCAATATCGAAAATAACAAGAGATAGCGGGTAAAAATAGCGGTTTGCATTGGCACTCTCTTTTTTTATCTGTACATTATAGTAATATCTGTTTTTTATCTTTGTAAGAGGATCCGTTATATTTGTATGTTCAAGCTCTTTTTGGTAGAGTTTCTCTTTTGTAATATCGGCAAATATAGCACTGTAGTGCCCATATTCAGGAGATATAAGCGAAACACCTACCGTAAAGTAGTACTCTTTTGAGTCATAAACGATCTTTACCTGATTGTTTTTCGGATTTTTAATAAGGCACTCAAGCCAGTTTTCTCCATTAATATCTCTGTGTATATAACCTTCTTCTTCAGCGAAAAAATCAGATATGGACCTATGCTCTTTTTTAAACTCTTCGAGTGTTTTATATTTGTTAAAATATTTAAAAAATGTTTCATTAACATCGACTATACTGTTTTTATCTACTACAACGACTATGTTGGAAGATGAATCGATGATATTTTTGTAGTACATTTTCTGTCTATTGCTTTTGTTATAGATGTAGTTACTTAGAGTCACGGCAACTATCATTGAGATAATAACAGCAATGCTGAACCACTTGTATATAAAAAAATTAAAATCATTTTTAGAGATATTTAGTATACGCTTAGAATCTTCAATAAAATCAATATAGAACCAGCCACTTAAAAGCAGCGTTGTTATAACAATTATACTGACTATTGTAAACCTGTGAGATCTTAAAATAGTAATCCTTTTTTTGACATATTTTAACAATTTTTTTATTTGTTTAATAAAAAAACTTTTAATAACTCCGTATTTAAACCCATTGCAGTGCTCTCATACCCTCTTACGCTTTTTATATAAGGCTTGCAAAAGCCCTCTACCATACAAGCTCCTGCTTTGCCGCGCCACTCACCGCTTTTAAGATAACTCTCAACATCATCTAAGTCAAACTCATCAAAAAGATATTCTGTGGTAGATATGTCAATGATCTTCATTTTTTGCGATTGGTATATCATACAGGTGATTATGCTGGTTATGCTTCCGCTTTGCGTAAGCAGTATATTTCGCGCATCATCGACACACTTTGCTTTTCTAAGAATCTGTCCGCATGACGCTACTACGGTATCGGCAACCAAAAGCGGATATTTCTCATATCCGAAAGCTCTTATATTTGCTTCGAACTTTCCCATTGTCGCTTGATATACAAAGTTTTTTGGTGAGGTTGCCGCTATACTATCCTCGTCAAAATCGACACTCTCTTGAATGAAATCGATACCCGCGCCATTTAGTAGTTTTGCGCGGGTTTGTGAAGCAGAAGCAAGCCTTAACATCAGATGCTGCTTGATATATATGTCCCCAAAAATATAGCCGTAACGCCAAGAATAATATTAATAGGAACCATAACTTTTCCGATAAGCTCTATCTGGTTTTTTGCCCCGACCATATTGCCCTCGTTTAACATTTTTTCGCCTCTGTTTCTTCTCTTTATCATCACTATCAGATTAATGAACATAATACTCCAGATACCCTCTTTTGCGTGCGAGAGCACAGAGAAATCGCTCTGGCTAAGAGAGTAGCCTTTTATCATAAAAACAGCCGTTACTATAAGAGTTATAACAAACGGAAGAACTATATAAAATAGTCTATTTAACGCATGGGCTATCCGCTCTAACCTCTTTTGAGGAGACTCGATCTCCAAAAATGAATAGTGCGCCGCATATCTCATTGCTATCATACCGCCGACCCAGACGACTGCGCTTATGACATGTAGAAAAACAATAAATGTCTTATATTCTAAAAAAATATCCTGCATTATCCTAAAACCTCTGCTATATAAGCTTTTGCCTTCTCTTTTGCTTCGGATATTTTAGTTATATCCTTTCCGCCCGCCTGTGCAAAGTCGGGACGACCTCCGCCGCCGCCGCCAAGGATTGGAGCAATATTTTTTATCCACTCTCCGGCCTTTGCATCAGCGCCTTTGACACCTGCTGCTATTAGGACTTTATCGCCTTTTATCTGAAAGAGCATTGCACAAAGTTTCTCGTTTTGATTTTTAAGTTCATCTATCTTCTCTTTTATATCGCCGCTCTTTAATTCATCGACTACAACTGCGACACCGTTTATCTCATCAGCTTTTATCTCTACTTGTATGCTGTTTTGCGCTTCATGAAGCTCCGCTTTTAGCTCAGATACAGTCGACTTGAGTCTTGATATACCGGCCATTACGTCAAGATTTTTAACCTCGGCCTGTATCTCTTTGATGAGCACTCTCTGCTGCGCAAAATAGTCATACGCCGCATGCCCGCACACCGCTTCTATACGTCTTACTCCCGCACTGACACCGCTCTCTTTCGTGATGATAAACGAACCGATTGATGCCGTATTTTTAACGTGGACACCGCCACAGAACTCAATACTTGCATCGCCAAAGCTTACAACTCTTACTTCGTCGCCGTACTTCTCGCCAAACTGCGCTTTTGCACCTGATTTTTTGGCATCATCGATACTCATTACCTCGGTTCTGCCCTCAATTCCGCGCATTATCTGATCATTCACTCTTGTCTCTATCTCCACAAGCTCTGCATGAGTGAGCGCTTTTGGATGAGAGAAATCAAAACGAAGTCTCTGCGCCTCAACAAGTGAGCCCGCCTGAGAAATATGCTCTCCCAATACATCAAAAAGAACTGCATGCAGAAGGTGTGTTGCGGAGTGATGCTTTGTTATCTCACCTCTTGAGATATCCACGACAGCTTCAACCTCGTCTCCTGCTTTTAACTCTTTTTGTACGGATATTTGGGAGAGGTTAAGACCGAAAAACTTCTTTGTGTCTTCCACTTTTGCGTAACCTTTGAGTTCGCCTATGTCTCCGCACTGCCCGCCTGATTCCGCATAAAACGGAGTACTATCCAAAAGGACCCATCCGCGTGAACCCGAAGAGAGAATATCTGCATGATGATACTCATCATTTAAAAGTGCCAACACCCTGCTCTTTTGCTTTGTACTCTCATAGCCTACAAAAGCGTTCTCACCAAACTTCTCTAAAAGCTCCTTGAAGTCTCCGTGAACCGCTTCATCTCCGCTGCCCTTCCAAGCAGCTTTTGCGCGGCTTCTCTGCTCATTCATCAGCTCTTCAAATGTAGCCGTATCGAGCTTTAGCTCTTTCTCTCTTAGCATATCTTCGGTCAAGTCAAGCGGGAAACCGAAAGTGTCGTAAAGCTTAAACGCAACCTCTCCGCTGAAAGTCTCTTTTGTATTTTTCAGCTCTTCGTTAAAAAGTTCGATTCCCGATGCAATTGTTTTAAAAAATCTCGCCTCTTCAAGCTCTATCTGCTCTTTTACGGCCTCTGCTTTTTGCGCCAGATAGTCATACTCTTTGCCCATTATCGAGATAACCGTATCTACGAGTTTGTACATAAAAGGTTCGCTAAAACCGAGCAGATATCCGTGTCTTACACCGCGGCGCAAAATTCTTCTAAGCACATAACCACGTCCTTCGTTTGAGAAGTTGACACCCTGAGCAAGAAGAAACAGGGCGGTTCTTATATGGTCCGCTATAACACGGTACGATGCACCGCTTGCATACACGTACTCTTTTGCTATGAGCTCCTCTATTTTTCTGATGATCGGCATAAAAAGAGATGATGAGTAATTGCTTGTCGCACCTTCACTGATAGCGACAACGCGTTCTAAGCCCATACCGGTATCTATAGATGGTTTTGGAAGAGGAGTCAGAGTGCCGTCACTGCTTCTCTCGTACTGCATAAACACAAGGTTCCATATCTCTAAAAATCTGTCACCCTCGCCGCCCATATAATCCTCAGGAGAGCTGAAATTCTCTTCTCCCTGATCGTAAAAGATCTCGCTGCACGGTCCGCACGGTCCCGTATCTCCCATTTGCCAGAAATTGTCTTTGTCGCCAAGACGCATAATTCTATCTTTACTTACATGACGCATCCAGAGCTCTTCCGCCTCATCGTCGCTATCATGCACGGTAACCCAAAGTCTCTCTTTTGGAAATTTAAGAACCTCTGTTACAAACTCCCATGCGTAATCGATCGCCTCTTCTTTGAAATAGTCTCCAAAACTAAAGTTTCCGAGCATCTCAAAAAATGTGTGGTGTCTTGCTGTATAGCCCACGTTTTCCAGATCGTTGTGCTTGCCGCCCGCGCGGATACATGTCTGACAAGAAACTGCGCGCGGATTTTGCGGAACCGGTACTTCGCCCGTAAATATAGACTTGAACGGAACCATTCCTGCGTTGTTAAAAAGCAGCGTTGCATCATCAGGAACAAGCGGCGAACTTGCTACTCTGTCATGATTTTTTGATTCAAAAAATCTTAAAAACTCTTCTCTAATATCCATAAACGTATCTCTTGCTATAAAATTGGGCGATTATATCTAAAAATAGCACTTTAACTCTTTAAAGAGATACTCTTTTACTTTTTATGGCACCTTGA
>JBFEYZ010000062.1:0-9475 GCA_041561855.1 Sulfurimonas sp.
CTGTTTTATGGTCTCTTCAAGTCTCATTTTTATTTGCTTTTTTTATTATCTCTTGAATAGAACGGACCAGTGAACTTAACTTTTCGTCATCTATATTTATTTCAAACTCTCCGCTTGAGCGCTCTTTATAGACATCTCTTGTATCTGTATGCTCTTGTATGCTCTTTTTTGGAGTGTGTGTCACAAAAGCTTTTATGTCGTCAAAAAGAGGAGTGTCGCACTCTTTGCATTCGATGGGCATATGAAACTTTAAAGCACTTTTAATGCTTTGTATACTATTATCAAACTCTTGTTTTCCGACGGGGTGGTTAAACACGAAAAACAGGGTTCTGTTTTTTATATAGGCAAAGTTGATCATTCTCTGCACAGGCGGCGTAAACATTGATTGTACTAGTTTTATACATTTATAATAAGATAACTTAGAGAGTTGAGGTCTACTTTGAAGAGAATTTATAATTTGACTTGCGTTTTTCATTCGATAATTATAACAATGTTTTTATTAAGTTTGAGTGGATGTGGATATAAGGCGGATCCATATTATGAAGAAGCGCCGCAAAGCGATAAGAACATAAAGTTCATTATCAAAAAAAGCGATAACAACGAAAGCAGAAACTAAAATAGATGAAATATGACGTAATAATCGTAGGAGCAGGGGTGGCTGGACTTTATGCAGCCATGCATATTCCGCGCCACAAAAAGGTACTCATTATCAATAAAAGAGAGACCTTTAAATGCAATAGTTTTTACGCTCAAGGCGGAATAGCTTTGGCAATAGACAAAGATGATATTCCTTTGCATGTACAAGATACGCTCGATGCGGGAGCCGGTCTTTGTGATGAAGAAGCGGTGAGGGTTTTAAGCGAGAGTTCAAGGGCTATAATCGATGATTTGATAGAGAGCGGATTTAATTTTGACAGGGATAAAGACGGAAACCTGCTCTACACAAAAGAAGCTGCTCACTCCAAAGAGCGCATACTCCATGCCGGCGGTGACGCTACAGGCAGATACATGCACTACTTTTTACTGCAGCAAAACCCGCATCCTATGCTTAGCGATGCAAGAGTAGTCGATCTTCTTATAAAAGACGGAGAGTGCTACGGCGTTACCGTATTGGACCACAGAGAGAGCAGAAATATATATTCAGATAACGTCATAATAGCAAGCGGCGGAGTAGGTTCTCTATATGAGTATCACACGAATGCTCCGTGTATAAGTGCCGATATGCAGGGTCTTTGCATCTTGAAAGGGATAGAGCTTTGTGATATGGAGATGATGCAGTTTCACCCGACAGTTTATGTTGATAACAACTCCGCGCAAAAAATGCTTCTGACTGAGGCGTTAAGAGGAGAGGGCGCTACTATCGAAGATGAAAAAGGCAGAAGATTTCTTTTTGACTATGATGAAAGAGGAGAGCTTGCCTCAAGGGATATAGTCAGTAAGGCAATATATGACTACAGTAAAAAAACAGGTATGCAGACATACCTCTCGTTTAAAAATTTTGACCATGTCTATTTTACAAAAAGATTTCCAAATATTTACAAAAATCTGCAGCTTCTAGGATTTAACGTTCCAAGACAGAGAGTTCCTATATCGCCTGCATTCCATTACGCTATAGGCGGGATAAAGACCGATATAAACGGAGCAGTTCCAAGCGTTAAGTCACTTTACGCAGTAGGAGAGGTTGCATCCACGAAAGTTCATGGAGCCAACAGGCTCGCTTCCAATTCGCTTTTAGAGGGTCTTGTTTTTGGCAAAAGAGCCGTAGAGGATATGCTGAAGAAAAAACAGATCAAAAAAGATATTAAATTTGAAGTCAGCGATGAGGTAATGAGCCTAAAAGAGGATAAGGAGAAAAAGAACCTGCTTAGAAAGATCATGTGGGAGAACGTCTCTATTGTTAGAACAAAAAGCGGTTTAAACAGCGCATTAAATCAAATTAATGCTCTTTTAAATGAAAAAATTGGTAAACTTCTCAAATTTCGTTTACTGACTGCAAAAGAGATCGTATTAGCAGCGTTAGCAAGAGATGAGTCGATCGGTGTACATTTTATAGAAAAGGATAGTAATGATTAAGCTGTTAATTATTATGCTCAGTTTTAGTTTTGCATTCGCAAGTTCAGGCGGCGGCAGCCCGGAGGCTATTCCGGATTTGACGTTTACATGGGTCGGATTTGGCGCACTTGTTATTTTTGTTATAGGTTATTACTTTGTTGCTATGGAAGAGAAGTATCATATAGACAAAGCTAAACCGGCGCTCTTCATAGGTACGTTCATGTTTATTTTGATAGCAGTTTACTATATGATAAACGGGCTCGATATGAATCTTGTTCATACTCAGGCGCAACATCTCATCCTTGAGATAGCAGAGATATTCTTCTTCCTTTTTGTTGCTATGACATATATTGAGACACTGATTCATATGAATGTGTTTGAAAAGCTTAAGTACAATCTTATCTCAAAAGGGTACAGCTATAGAAAACTATTCTGGCTTACAGGTTTTTTGGCATTTTTCATCTCACCGATCGCAGACAACTTGACAACGGCGCTTATTCTATCAACAGTTCTAATTACGATCGAGCGTAGCAAAACATCCTTTTTGGTTCCGGGTGCTATCAACATAGTCGTTGCAGCAAACGCAGGCGGTGCATGGAGCCCGTTCGGAGATATTACAACCCTTATGGCATGGACGGCAGGAAAAGGTGCATTCACAGACTTTCTATTTCTTTTCCCTGCATCTATCGGCGGTTATTTAGTCACTGCATTTTTGCTAAGCAGATTTGTTCCTGAGACTCAGCCAGATTTTGATGTTTCAACCGAGAAAGTTCCTGAATTGATGAAAGGTGCCAACAGAGTAATAGCTCTTGGTATAATTACGATCGCTTCGGCTGTTCTTTCTCATCAGCTGCTTCATCTTCCGGCAATGTGGGGTATGATGTTTGGTTTGGCGCTCTTGAAACTTTATCAATACAGACTAAAGAGAAAATATAATTCGCATCTAAATATATTTGAGTCTATGAGCAAGATAGAGAACAATACGCTTCTCTTCTTCTTCGGTATATTAGCAGCTGTAGGCGCGCTATATTTTATAGGCTGGCTGGCACTTGCAGCAGTGCTTTACGACCCGTCTGTTTTGGGTCCTACCTGGTCAAACATAGGTGTCGGTTTCCTCTCGGCGATTGTAGATAATGTTCCTGTTATGTCGGCTGTACTAAAAGCAAACCCTGCAATGGGGCTTGATCAGTGGATGCTTGTGACACTTACGGCAGGTGTAGGCGGTTCGCTTATTAGTTTTGGTTCAGCTGCCGGAGTAGGTGTAATGGGTAAACTACCGGGAATTTACACATTTAGCGCACATATGAGATATGCTTGGACTATTTTTATAGGCTATGTGGTCTCTATTGCTATTTGGTATGTTCAGTATGAAGTATTGGGTATCTATCATTAAACATTAATCTTAATTATTGTATCCTTTCACTAATGAAAGGGTACATCCCTCTTAAAAGCCTTTATGGCACCTCAAAACACTCTTATTAAAGGCATTTAGATGACAAATGTTAGCATCATAGTTTTAGATTTTGGTTCTCAGTATACTCAACTTATAGCTCGCCGCTTGCGTGAAGATAAAATTTATTGCGAGATTCTCCCTTATCATGCGACTGCAGAAGAGATCAGAGCAAAAAACCCAAAAGGGGTTATTCTTAGCGGCGGTCCATCTTCGGTATACAGCAAGGACGCATATGAAGTAGATCAAGAAGTTTACAAGATGGGTGTCCCTGTTCTTGGAATCTGTTACGGTATGCAGAGAATTGCAGTTGACTTTGGCGGAAGCGTTATCAGGGCAAGCCATCACGAGTATGGAAAAGCTGAGTTAAAAATAATTAATGCCGGTGAAAACTGTTCGCCGCTTTTAAAAGATTGCGATGATGAAAGAATAGTATGGATGAGTCATAGCGATAAGGTTGATGTACTGCCTGAAGGGTTTGAGCCGATTGCAACATCTGCGAACTCTCCTTATGCTGCTGTTGCAAATGAGGAAAAACGTATTTATGCAATGCAGTATCATCCGGAAGTTCAACACTCTGAAGAGGGATACTTGATGCTTCGCAATTTTGCAAAAAATATTTGCGGGGTTACAGAGAAGTGGAAAATGGAGCACTTCTTAAAAGAGCAGATCAAGATAATCCGCCAAAAAGTAGGAAGCGGAAAAGTTCTTTGCGGTCTTAGCGGCGGGGTTGACAGTTCAGTTGTAGCTGCTATGCTTTATGAGGCGATAGGTGATCAGCTTGTTCCAGTTTTTGTCGATAACGGACTTTTGCGAAAAGGCGAGAGAGAGCAGGTTGAAGAGGTTTTCAAAATCAATCTAAAAGTTCCTTTGGTTGTAGTAGATGCGAGAGAGAACTTTTTAGGCAAGCTTGCCGGAGTGAGTGATCCTGAGAAAAAGCGTCAGATTATAGGTCATACTTTTATAGAAGAGTTTGAAAAAGAGGCAAAAAAACATGACGGCATTAAGTTCTTGGCGCAAGGGACTCTTTATCCTGATGTTATTGAGTCTATTTCCGTAAACGGACCGTCTGAAGTCATAAAATCGCATCATAACGTAGGCGGGCTTCCTGACTGGATGGATTTTGAACTGATCGAGCCTCTTCGTGAGCTATTTAAAGACGAAGTTCGTAAAATAGGTCTTGAACTTGGTCTTCCTGAGTCTATGATCAATCGTCATCCGTTCCCTGGACCTGGACTTGCAATCCGTATAATGGGTGATGTAAATGAAGCTGATTTGACGCTTCTTAGAGAAGCGGACGTAATCTTGCTTGATGAGTTAAAAGCAAGCGGATACTATGCTAAGACATGGCAGGCGTTTGCTGTCCTTCTTAACGTAAAATCTGTAGGTGTAATGGGAGATAACAGAACTTACGATAACACAGTTTGTGTGAGAGTAGTAGAAGCTGTTGACGGTATGACGGCGACATTCGCACATCTTCCGCATGATTTATTAGAGAGAATAAGCAGAAGAATAATCAATGAGGTTGACGGCATAAATCGCGTAGTTTACGACATATCCTCAAAACCACCTGCAACAATCGAGTGGGAGTAGCTTAAGGAGATGTCAAAAAAGATATACCTTTTTGCAACTTCTAAAAGTGAATATACCGTAAATATAAAATCTTTAGATGTCAGATTTTTGAAGCCAGATATAGATTTTTCAAAATATGACTATCTTATCATTACGTCAAAACAGACTGTAAAGGCTCTTGAACAGTATGATAAAAAAGAGTTTATAGAGATCCCGGCACTTTGTGTATCTGCAAAAACCGCCGTCTCTTATGAAGAGTTCGGAGGAAAAATCCTATCCGTCGGCGACGGGTACGGAGACAATCTTACTAAAAACATCAGAGAGTTCCCAAAAGATACGAGATGGCTCTATCTTAGAGCCGAAATGATAGCCTCAGACTTCGTAAAAAGAAGTAGGGATGCAGGCTATAATATAGATGACGAAGTTCTTTACGTCAGTGAGTGCTCAAAAGAGATTTTGGACGTAAGAGTAGATGATGACTCCACTCTTATATTTACGTCACCATCTTCGATAGAGTGTTTTTTGAAAAACAACACTATACATCCTGATGCAAAAGTCATAGTAATAGGTACTACGACGGCAGCTTTTTTGCCAAAAGGGGTAAAGTATCAGATCAGTAAGAAGACTTCGATAGAGAGCTGTATAGAGCTTGCCCTAGAAACAAATTAGCGATTTAAAAATAAAATCAAGAATTTTTTTTGTATAATGATACTAGTAGTCTGGATGGTTCGAGATATCGCACTAATGAGGGTTCTACATTTTCAAATAGCGAACAGGTAGGATCTTTGTGTGTCGGTGTTGTCGTTTGAGACACGTTAACTCTGTCGAGATGATGCCGCCGTTATGAGATACTCTCTTCGCCCAAATACGGCTTTTAGAACCAAGCCAAATGCGAGACGGCCGTCTGGGCTACTTTTATAAAAATATCCACTTAGGTTGCCGCGGTAGGTTAAGTAGATGTTTTTAACTTATTTATGGAGTGTTGATGAAGATTTTAATTTTGGGCAGCGGCGGTAGAGAGTACTCTATTGCCAGAGCAATTTCAAACGAGAAAGAGGCTCATGAACTTTTTTTTATGCCCGGAAATGGCGCCACAAGCTCTTTGGGAACAAATCTGAATATTAAAGATTATAATGACCTGGCTGTATATGCTAAAGAAAATAGCATAGAGTTGACAATTGTAGGCCCTGAAGCTCCTCTTGTAGACGGAGTGGTAGATATTTTTAAATCACACGGCCTTACAATATTCGGTCCAAGCAAAGAAGCGGCTCAGCTCGAGGGTTCAAAAGTATATATGAAGAACTTCTTGGCAAAGTATAACATCCCTACAGCACGCTACATCGAGACGGCATCTATCAATGATGCCTTTAAATTTACAGAGACGCTAACTGCTCCAATCGTTGTCAAAGCAGACGGTCTTTGCGGCGGCAAAGGCGTTATAATCGCACAAAATCATGACGAGGCAAAAGTTGCTATCTCTGAGATGCTCAGCGGAAAGAGCTTTGGAGATGCCGGACGCAAAGTGATTGTAGAAGAATTTTTAGACGGCTACGAGCTCTCTATGTTTGCCGTTTGTGACGGAGACGACTATATTTTACTTCCTGCAGCTCAAGACCACAAGAGACTTAAAGATAATGATGAGGGGCCAAATACGGGAGGAATGGGCGCTTATGCTCCGACACCTCTTGTAAATGAAGAGCTTTATCAAAAAGTTAGAGATAGAATAATCCGTCCTACGCTTGATGGAATGAAAAAAGAGGGAGCGCCTTTTGAGGGTGTTCTTTTTATTGGAATAATGGTTGTAAACGGCGAACCGATTACTCTGGAATTCAATGTTCGTTTCGGAGATCCAGAGTGTGAGATATTGATGCCGCTAATGACATCAAGTGTAAGCGATATGTTTTACAAGGCCGCTACAAACAGACTCGGGGAAATAAAAGTAGAGTTTTCAAATCAATTTGCGGTAGGTGTTGTTATGGCTAGTGCAAACTATCCCTACTCAAGTTCAACACCTGCAGAGATCATAGTGGATGATGTTCATCATGAAGAGATCGAGAAGTATACGCATATTTCCTATGCAGGTGTCAGCATGATCGAGGGAGTACTTTATGCAGACGGCGGCAGAGTATTAGTTTGCGTCGGTATCGGAGATAGCATAAAAGAGGCTAGAGACAGAGCATATATGAGATGCGGGCAGGTTCATTTTGCAGGCAAAAAATTAAGAACCGACATAGCTTATCAAGCGCTATAAAAAGAAGTAAAGTGAACGAAGAGATTAACAACAGACTTTATCAAGAGGGAATGGCACTGGCTCCTGTAAAAAAGAGGGGTATGGCTTTTTTTATAGATGAGATTCTTCTCTCGTTTTTGCTCATTATTGCAATTGGCGACTCTTTTTTTGAGGCAAAAAATATTGAAGAGATGATTATTCTGACAAATACTTTTGTTTTAGAGTATATGGCGATGAAAGTCGTATATCAGGCTTTTTTTGTAATGCAGTACGGTGCGACAATCGGTAAAATCGTTATGAAAATAAGAGTGATAGAGATATCAACAATGCAAAAACCAAACGTGATCGTAGCTTTAAACCGTGCAGTGGTAAGAGTGGTAAGCGAGATGATGTTCTATCTTGGATTTGTGTGGGGGGTTATGGACCCTGCAAGACAAACCTGGCATGACAAGAGTGCCAAAACATTGGTCGTAAATGCTTAAGTTACTGCTTTTTTTAACAATAATTGCCACGTGTGTTGTAGCCAATGATAAAGTTGAAGTCTATGCAACAAGCATGGATACGAAAGATAATATAGTAACGGCTGACGGAGAGGTTGTCGTTATATATCAAGATTATCAGCTGAGTGCGAAAAAAGCCGTATATGACAGGAACAACGGAGAGTTGGAGCTGTTTGGAAATATCAGAGCAAATCAGGGAGGCAATGTCAAGCTTCTTGGAGAGTATGCAAAACTCAACATAGCTAAAAAAGAGAGAACTTTTAAACCGTTTTATATGCTTGAGCAGACATCGGATGTATGGATAAGCGGTGACGGTTCTTATGCAAAAGATATAGAGGTTGAAATAGATACTGGGGTGATGAGCGGATGCGACCCGAATGACCCTATCTGGAAAATGGAGTTTACTTCATCTGATTATAACACGGATACAATGTGGCTAAACCTCTATAATGCAAGAATATATATATATGACATACCTGTTTTTTATACGCCTTATTTCGGCTACTCTTTAGACACTACCAGAAGAACCGGTCTTTTGCCTCCTATGGTCGGTATTTCAAGCAAAGAGGGTTTGTACTATGAACAGGCGTTATATATTGCAGAGAGCAATTGGTGGGATCTTGAGTTAAAGCCTCAAGTAAGGACGAACAGAGGAAGCGGACTCTATACCACGTTTAGATTTGTTGACTCTAAGGTCTCAAAAGGCTCTTTAACTGCAGGGTATTTTAAAGAGAAAGAGGATTACTATTTAGAAAACGAACTTGCAAACAAAAAGCACTACGGCTTTAACTTTCTTTATGAAAACAGTGACGTAATAAACGAATGGTTCGGCACAAGCTTTAAAGGTCAATCGGGTTTGTATGCCGATATCGTAAATATGAATGATGTAGAGTATATAAATTTATCAACAAACGACACGACAAAAAATGCGACAGCGACACAGCTTCTCTCAAGGATAAACCTTTTTTATAATACGGACGAGAACTATTTTGGAGCATACTTTAAACACTATAAAGACTTAACGCTCTCAAGCAACGAAAAAACTCTGCAGAATCTTCCAGCAGCACACTTCCACAGATATCTGAATACGTTATTTGACGACCATTTCCTATACAGCTTTGATATTATGAGCAACAACTATTACAGAAGTCTCGGCAAAAGTGCTACTCAAACGGATATAAATATACCTTTGACACTGCAGACTCATCTTTTTGACGAGTTTCTAAGTCTCTCTTACGACTCAAATCTATATGCGCAGCATACACTATTTACGGGAGACGAAGATAGTACAAACCCGTCTGTATATGAGTATGATAACGGTATATTTGCAAGAAATTATCATATTTTCTCAGCATCTACCCAGCTTACAAAAGCGTATGAAGAGAAGACGCATGTAATGGATTTCGGAGCAAAATACCAAAGAGAAGGCTCCAAAACAGAGCAGGGGTATTACGAAGATTATAAAGATTATGCTGATTATTGCGAATTACCGGCAAATAAACTTGACCCCGTATGTGAGTTTTATAATATCTCAGATATTGAGGAGAATATGCAACTTTATTTTTCTCACTATCTCTATGATTCTGAGGGAAAACAGATCTTTTATCATAGACTCTCGCAAAACTACTCATACGAGGATGTAGGCGGAGGGGCAGGCGAGCTTGAGAATGA
>JBFEYZ010000063.1:0-9427 GCA_041561855.1 Sulfurimonas sp.
GTCATAGCTTTTAACGAGCCTATGGAGTACGTGCCTTCTAAAAAATGGATGTCGCAGTTTGAAAACATAGACACACATACGCCTATTTCTCTATCTAAAGATATTCCGACTATCACCGGTGCTACGCTGAGTGCAAAAAGCTTTGTAGACGGGTCAAGACTTGCTTTTGCTTTTTATAACGAAGTATTAAAAGGCAAATAGTGAAGTTTACCGTTATAAAAAACATTCAAAAAGACAGCGCTATGAGCCTTATCTTAAGAGGATTTCTACTTTTCATACTTCTGTATCTTTTCTCTGACATCTTTGTTATGAGGTCAAACTTCGGCATCTCGGCGGACTCGATAAACTCAACACTTTTTGGAGATGAAGAGGCTTATATAGACCCAATGAACGAAGCCTCTTTTTTGGAGTTTTGGCATACGCAGATCTTTTTTATTATGATGATTCTGCTCACACTAAGCTCTATCTTTATCAGAGTTGCAAAAAAAAGCAGAGCAATTCTTACAAACACTCTTATGATAAGCGCCATTTTATCGCTTGTTTCGCTGCCTTTAGCCTTTTATATATCAAGCATTTTTGTAAATATATATCTTATCACCTATTTTCTCTGGCATATTGCGGCTCTTTACATGATTGTTTACTCATTTTGGAAGTTAAATGCAAGAAGCGTATAAACTCTCAATTCTATACTATCTGGCCTTTTCGCTGCTGCTAATAGTAAGTGCGGTTATGCTTTTTGAACACAAAATTGGCTTTAGTTACAGTTCTGTTTTAGAATACTATATCGGCAACGAAGAGAAGTTTATCTCTCCTCAGAGTGCTGGAGGAGTTTTAAAAATAGTATTGCCGCACATCTTCGTATTCGGGCTTTTTGCGATGGTGCTTTTGCACTTTTTGGTCTTTACAAAACTAAGATACGAAAAGAGCCTGCTCGGACTTATCTACGCTGCTTTTGGCGTGGCACTGCTTGAGATATTCTCTCCGTTTGCTATAATTAACGGAGTCCATTTTTTTGCATATGCAAAACTTTTTTCATTTATTGCTTTCTTAGCACTTCTCTTATATATCTCATGGCTGCTTTTTAAGAGCATATCTTATGAGTAAGTTCTTTGTATACTCAGATATATTCTTACTAATGACAAGCTTCTTATCACTCTGCAAAACTATATAACCAATCCCTAAACTATCTAAAAACTGGTATGCCTTCTTAATAGGCATTACACTTGCCGCAGTTGCAAAAGCATCCAGATCACTGCTTGAAATATTGCCGACAAGCGTTATGGAGATAAAAAGTTTCTGCGGTTTTTTGGCTTTTGGATCTATAAGATGGTTGTTGTCTGTTGAAGCGATATATCTGTTATAGTTTCCGCTTGTAGTTACACCAAGATCATCTTTTAGAGTCTCAAAAGACAATAAAATATCATCTTCTTTAAACGGATCCTGCACCTCGATCCTGCACAGCGAGAGGCATCTTATATCTCCGCTTGCTGCAATAACGGCGCTATTTGCATTTTTGCTTCTAAAGAACTCCGCAGCTTTATCCACGCCAAAGCCTTTTCCCATACCACCCAAATCTAATTTTGCACCACTATCTAAAAAAGCCTCTTTTTCATTAAAGAAAAGAGCGTCAAAAGAGACGTTTGCGCCTGAGAGCTCATCCAAAGATGCAACGCGCTCATTTTCTCCGAATCTGTAGATATCCTTTGTAATAGAACCTACCGTAATGTCAAAATATCCATCTGTTTGATCGTAATACTTTTTACTTAAAAGAAGCGCTTCATAACTCAAGCTATCAAGTTCTGCATATCTATTTTTGTTAAGTCTGTATATCGTTGCCTCAGAATTATAAGATGAGAGTGACATCTCAACCTTTTTAATAATCTCAAATCCCTCGGTTATGAGATCGGCATCTCTCTCATCAGCAGTTATAGTGACAAATGTAGACATTATTACTTGAGTCCTAGATACCGCTGCGGCATCTAAAAAAGAGAGAAAGAATAAAAAAAGGGGGAGTAGTTTCAAGTCAGCTTAGATATTTGCTAAATATCTATAACCTCATTGATCTCAAGTCCAAAACCGCCAAGACCTACAAATTCCGTTGCTTTCATAGATGTAAGCAGATTCATCTTGGATATCCCGAATGATTTAAGTATCTGCGCACCTATTCCAAACTCTTTCATTGCAGCGTTGTCATGATGCGTAGGCTTGTTTATGAAAATCAAAACACCGCTGTTTTGTTTTAAATACTCTATAGAAGAAATAAGGTTGTTATATTTTTTCTGATTTAACAAAAGCTCAATATCCGGTATAACATTATGTACTCTGACATTTGCCACAGATGTTACACCGTGAAACACTATAGCAGTATGTTCTATTTTATCATGATCCGCAAAAGTATACTTTTTTACTTTTGTACCGAAAAACTCTATATCATCTACCTCTACCTCATTTACGAGTCTCTCGTTCGCTAGGCGATACTCGACAATATCAGAGATAAAAACTGTTTTTAGATCGTACTTTTCGCCGAATATATCCAGATCGTCGCGTCTGGCCATCGTACCGTCTTCTTTGATTATCTCGCAAATAACCGCAGATTCGCTAAGCCCCGCAAGACGACATAGATCAACCGAACCCTCAGTATGACCGGTTCTTACAAGTGTTCCGCCGTCTTTTGCTATAAGAGGAAATATATGACCCGGCTTTACAAGCTCATCTGCATGGCTGATAGGGTTTGCCAAAATCTTGATGGTATCATCCCTCTCCTTCGCCGATATCCCGGTCAATGCATTTTTTGCATCTACCGAAACTGTAAACGCCGTCTCATACGAAGATGTATTTGAGCTTACCATCGGGTTTAGTTCAAGTCTTGTAGCGATGTTTTTGCTGATTGCAACACAGATAAGCCCTCTTGCATGCGTAGCCATAAAATTTACGTGAGCAGGAGTAGAAAAAGCGGATGCATAGACCAGATCACCCTCATTTTCTCTATCTTCATCATCGATCATAATGACCATGTGACCCTTTTTTATCTCATCAATTGCTTCTAATACTCTTTGTGTCGGTGTCATATATACTCTTTGTTTTTAATACCGCAATTGTATAGAAAAGTTGATTAATTTTAGTTCAAACCGTTTTTATAAATTTGATTTGGCTTTTCTTGACAAAGGGAGCTTATTTGCCTATAATTCCACTCCAACAAACATACTGGCCCTGTTTGTAAGTGACGCGGAATAGAGCAGTTCGGTAGCTCGTCGGGCTCATAACCCGAAGGTCACAGGTTCAAATCCTGTTTCCGCAACCAATTCTTTCACTTTTAATTGTTGGGGTATAGCCAAGCGGTAAGGCAACTGGTTTTGGTCCAGTCATTCAGGGGTTCGAATCCCTTTACCCCATCCACTTCTATAATAAAATGATTAATTTTTGTTTTAGTCTAGGAAGTTTTGACTGAGGAATACTGAAGTATCCGAAGAAAAAACTGACGAAGAGTAAAGCCAAAAGTACCATTTTAAAATATCGCGGAATAGAGCAGTTCGGTAGCTCGTCGGGCTCATAACCCGAAGGTCACAGGTTCAAATCCTGTTTCCGCAACCAATCAAATACCCTTTTATCTCATCAAAATATTTCTCTACGTTCTCAAAACTATGGTTTCCGCCCTCTTCTATAGCAAATTTTGCATCAGGCAGTTTATTTACGGCTTCTCTGTAATCAAGCAGCTCATCGCCCTTTTGAAGCAAAACAAAAAAATTCTGCTGTTTTTTTACCTCCACTCTGTACTCTTTTAACATTTCAAGATGCGATTCTTTCCATTCAAAACTGCTCTCATCATAAAAATTCGGCGCCATGCCAAGTACCTTTTTCAGTGTTTTATACGGCTTTACTGACGGGTTGATGAGTACTGCTTTTAGAGCGTACCTCTCTGCAAGATATATTGCGTAAAAACCGCCCAAAGAAGAGCCTATAAGATTGACGCTTCCACCGTAAGATTCTATCATTTCCTCTAGCGTCTTTATCGCCAATTGAGGAACGTATGAGAGTGAAGGAGCAATAAATGGCTGACCTGTATCCCTAAAATAGCTGCGAAAAAGCTCCGCCTTGACACCGCATCCGCTGCCGCCAAAACCATGTATGTAGATTGTCATCTGTCTTTTCCCCACTTTATATTCTGTTTTTAATTATAGCAAATCTGTTTTATCCGTGATTCTTTTTTGACGCTTTTAAATGAGTAAGCGCAATTATGTTATATTTTCGTATATGAATTAAGGTTTTAAGATGAACGGATATATACTGCTCTCACACGGAAGTAAAGTAAAAGCCTCAAATGACGCGACTCGAGAGGTTTTAGAAAAGTTACGGGCAAATATTAAAAATATCGAACTTGCATTTTTAGAGCTTGCTGAGCCTGATTTTGAAAATGCAGTGAAAAAGCTAAAAAAAGCAGGTGTTAGTTCAGTTACAGTTTTGCCTCTTTTTTTGGCTCCTGGTAAACATGTGAAAGAAGATGTACCGCATCTTGCCTCAACATGTTCACAAAAATACGGCATAAATATAGATGTTTTAGAGCATATCGGTGCTAACAGCGCCTATGTGAAGATGATAGAGGATATATTGCTGGGAAGATAGTTTCCCTACTTTACTATCCAAAGATGGCTGTACCAGTACCATCTGCCATCTTTTGAGAGTGCGGTACAGTTATATCTGTCTCTTGGAGCTTTTAGCACTTCATCTGCTTGCACGCTAAACTCTCTATTTGATATCCACTCAAGAGGTATCTCTTTTCCGTTTGAGATATAACACGCCACACTGCTTATGGGCTGTTTTAATCTTATGGTAAGTTTTGGAGGGTTATCCTCCTTTACCAATGGTTCTATTGATGAGACGGACTCTATCGGAAGGGGCAGAGTTTTAAGCTTTAAAGTAAAACCATCCATATCCGCATACTCCTCAGACATCGCAAAACGTGGCAGGGTTCTGGTATCGCTACGCATACCTATTGCTCCTGACGTTTGTGTTATTCCAATATATCCAAGATCTTGAATATACTCGGCACTCTCTTTTGTATACTCCCCAAACGGATATGACAAAAGCCTCGGGTTTTCGTTTGTAGCCTCTCCAAGTTCTTCTTGAAGCCTCTTTTGTGCACCCTCGACCTCATTTTTTATGCGTTTTTTCCAACTCTGCTCATCTTCGCCATCATTTGGCACCATGTAGTCATGTGTTTTCGAGTGGTTTGCAAATTCTGCGCCATAAGCTTGCATCTCTCGCATCTCATCCCAGCTCATATAATTTTTTGAACCGTTGTCTACAGGTGAGCTGTTAACAAACACCGTAAATGGAAAGTTATACTCTTTAAACTTTGCAAAAGCGTGCGTATATATACTTTTATACGCGTCATCTATTGTTAGTGCTACAACCTTTTTTGGGATCTCTCTGCCCTCTATGACATAGCGGACTATCTTTGAGAGTTTCCAGACCTTATAATCGTTCTGCGAGAGATATTCCAACTGCTTCTCAAACTGCTCCATCCTGATATTTGTTGATGGATATTTGGTCTCACCAAAACGATGATACATAAAAACAACTGCGCCCTCATCACTATTTTCGGCGCTCAAAAACTCTGCAAAAAAGAACAGGAGCGAAAGAGTAAATAATATTTTTTTCATAGAAGCGCACCTTTTTTCTTTTACTATAGCAAAATTATGGTTGCCAATCCAAGAAAACTAAAAAACCCTACAATGTCAGTGACAGTTGTCAGTAGCACGGATGAACCGACCGCAGGATCTATATCTGCCTTTTGAAGCAGCAGAGGAATTAATGAGCCGAAAAACCCTGCCGCAATTATATTAATGACCATAGAAGCTGCTATAACTACCCCAAGAAGCGGCATAGAAAACCAGATCCAAGCTATAAAGCCGATAGCAACTGCAAATATAAAACCGTTCATAAGAGCCAAATAAACCTCTTTAAGTATGGTCTCTTTTGCATCTTCGCTGCTAATATCTCCAAGCGCCATCTGACGAACGGTTACAGTAAGTGTCTGCGTTCCGGCATTCCCGCCCATTGATGCCACAATGGGCATCAATACTGCAAGCGCGACAAGCGACTGCAGGGTTGCATCAAACAGACCAATGACGACCGATGCCGCAATAGCCGTTATAAGATTTATACCAAGCCAGTAAGCACGGTATTTTCCTATATGAAAGAGACTCTCCTCCTGCTCGGCTTCTTCATTGACACCGGCAAGATTATAGAGCTGCCCGGTTGCACGTTCCTCTATAATGTCATAGATGTCATCTGATGTTATACGCCCAAGAAGCTTGCCTTTGACATCAGTGACAGGGATTACCCCCATGTCGTACTTGGATGCTACTTCTACGACATTGTGAATATCATCCAAAGCCTTTACAGAGATGGTATTTACTCCCTCTTTTACAAGCTCTCTGTAATTTATGTTCGGTCCGAGAAGTATCAAGTCTTCCAATGGAATAGAGCCCAAAAACTTATGATTTCTGGTGACTACATAAACCTGATAGACGCTATCCAGCTCTTTCTGGGCTTTTAAGCGTTTGAGCCTTCTTATTGAATCTCCGATCTGCTCATCAATAAATGCAGAAAAAAGCTCAGTCTGCATATATGCACCTGCTTCATACTCATCGTACGCTATTAGAGTCTGGAGGTTTTCTCTATCTTTATGAGGAAGGCTCTCAAGAACTTCCTTCGCTGTTTTTTCATCGACCTCTTCTATATTACGGATAAGTTCGGCTGCATCATCCGTATCAAGAGTGTTTGCCAATGAAGCAAGCTCATTTGGAGTAAAGTGCTGGACTATCTCCTCATGGCAGTGGCGAGGAAGCTCTATCATAACAAGTGCTTGGAGTTCCTGCGGGAACTTGGAGAGTTCTTCTAGATAAAGTTTTTCATCTTCATCACGCAGCTCCAAGAGATCTTCTGCAATATCGTAAGGGTGTATACTTGCATCACTACCCTCTATATATCTGCCTGCTTTCTCCTGAAGTATTGCAATAAGCTCTTGTGATGACAGTCTCATATCTTCTCCAACATTTTAAATAATTATTTTGAGTATGTTATCTTCTCATTAAGCAAAACTTTTTGCCTCTCTATAATAGTATCTTCATCTTGCAAAATATTTTTAAATTTTTTATACAACTTATACTCGACAACAACCGCCAGCATACCTAGCAGTGAGAGAAAGATCAACATACTGCTTAATTTTACACCGAAGTAATCAAGTATCATAGCGGTTATAGCACCGCCTATAATAGCCGACGAGACAAAAAAAGACCTAAGAATAAGATAATCCTTTATCTCTATCTCATCTTGCATAAAATGGATCGTATGAACCCTTGATATTTCAAATGTGATCGCCTGAATAGTAAAAATGCTCAAAATAACATATGTAAAAACAACTATATCAACCATCAAAAGCGAATAACTAACCATTTGTATAATATCCAAAATAATTACAAAAAGATAAATATTATATATTTTTACTTTTTTAAAAAGCGGCTGAATAAGTCCGTCTGTTGCCCCGATGAGCATATAAAAACTGATCATAAAAACAGGCAGGTACATACCTTCAAGCTTTGTAATATAGGGCATAATAGTCCAATCAATATATGTCGTTACGAAAAGAACTATTACCTGAAGCTTAAGCAGTTTGCTTTTTAAGAGATCGCTATATATCTGCTTGTAATGTGTCGTTGGCATATCTTAACTCCATCAGATAGGCATCGCAGCCGTCTCTGTAAAAAGCTTTTATTTTTTTGAGCTCGCTAAAGCCCATTTTTTTGTATAAAGCTATTGCTGCTTCATTATCCGTTCGCACTTCAAGAAGCACTCTTTTAAAACCCAAAGTCAAGAGCTCTTGAAATATTATTCGAAGCAGCTCTTGCGAAATTTTTCTATTACGGTAGACTTTGCTTACTCCCAAAGAGTAGAGTTTGGCATCTTTACGCTTTATAAGCACCAAGATGTAGCCTGCCATAGTGCCATCTATCTCCGCCACATAGAGTAGACTGTTTTTTATGTGATATGCAAAAGAACCTCTGGAGAGAGGGTAATTATGCGGCAAAAACAGCTCCTTCTCCAACGCACAAAGTGCAGACAAATCGGAGTTTTTAGCTTTTCTTAGTATCATTTTTGGTAAATCGTATACTTTGGCACAAGTTTAAACGGACGGTATGACATCTTAACCTTTCGGAGATTTTCAAATCCCATATCATCACCAACATTTATATAACCGATATTGTAATGTTCTTTTAACATCTTGGAGAACTCTCTGAAGATAAACTGAGCACATCCTAAAACTTCAAAATCTGTTTTTTCTATGATCACGGTTGCAGTATCATTATTGATTCTCTCACCTACTGTAAAACCTTTCAACTCGCCGTTTATATAGATGACCAAGCCTATCAAAGAGAGCTCCTCATAATATTTAAGCATCTGCTTTACTGCATGTCTTTCCTGATGGATGCCTTCTAAAAATACTTCTGCCTCCTCTTTTGGCATATACTTTACTCTATCAGAAACCCACTTGTTAAAGAGATGCATAATCTCCTCTTTATGCTTCACACTGTCTAACTGCTCAATAACGTAATCAGGATAGGATTTCATAAACTTGTTTATCTCGGTTCTTTTTGTATGGTAACTATTTCCGCGCAGCTCTATTAAAGCATCTACCTCGTAAACATAATCAACAAGCTTTTTCTCAACCAAATAGGACTCAAGCATCTCAAACATACTCTGAGCTTCATCCGTGTTCTGTACAAACTCTTCCAGCATTGAAGCCTGAACATAGTCTATACGTGAATAGTAAGGAGAAGAGTTGTTTGCATTCATGATCTTAAAACAGTTGATAATGGCATCTGTAATGTTTTTTTTCTTTCCTATCGGAGGCAGAAGCATGGTTAGTTCACCGCCGGTCATGACGAAAAGGCAAAAGCACTTATTTATAACAGCATAAAATCCGCTGCTGTTAGCAAGCCAAATAAAATTAGCGGCAAAAGTATAGTCGCTGAGATCAATATCCATTTTTGCCAAATACTCCTCCATAACAGGCTTTGTAGCGATTGTAAATCGTTTTAATTTTTGCTTGTTTACCGTTAAACTTCCCATGCATAACCTCCTTGGTTATATAAATAATAATGGAATAATACATCTTTTTTTAACATTTGCAACTACTAATTTTCAACCCATTTAAAAGAGCATATTTTAGGCTTTTTAAGGGTGCTGTAAGGGGAGTAAATTTATAATTCCAACCGTTTTAAAACCGACATTTCAATTGTTGGGGTATCGCCAAGCGGTAAGGCAACTGGTTTTGGTCCAGTCACTCGGGGGTTCGAATCCCTCTACCCCATCCACACACAATCTACATACAAAGACTGCCTATGGAAACTCTAGATTCAACCAC
>JBFEYZ010000064.1:0-9395 GCA_041561855.1 Sulfurimonas sp.
AAAATTGAGAATAAGAAATGAAAAATATAGCCATTTTATGCTCAGGCGGCGATGTCAGCGGAATGAACCCGGCACTGAAACATTTTGTCGAGTACTCATGGCAAAATAATTTAATGCCCTACTTTGTTTATGACGGTTTTGAAGGGCTGATTGACAACAAAATACAAAAAGCGACCTATAAAGATGTGTCCGGAATTATCAACCGCGGCGGAACGATAATCGGAAGTGCCAGAAGCAAAAGATTTATGGATATAAAGTTCAGAGAGATAGCTAAAAAGAATCTTGACGCCCTTAATATCGAAATGCTGCTTGTTCTTGGAGGTGACGGCTCTTTTAGAGGAATGGATCTTTTCTACAAGGAACACGGAGTAAAATTCTGCGGCATACCCTCTACCATTGACAACGACATAAACGGCACCGAATACTGCCTGGGAGTAGATACAGCGCTAAACGTCATCAAAGACTCCATCGATAACATCAGAGATACGGCAGCCTCATTCTCAAGAGCTTTTGTTATAGAGACCATGGGAAGAAATTGCGGATATTTGGCTCTTGTCTCGGCTCTATGCAGCGGTGCAGAGCTATGCCTTATTCCTGAAGCAGAATATGATCTAAAAAAGTATGAAGAGAGCTTCAAACAACAGATAAAAAGCGGTCGAAAATACTTCATAGCCGTAGTCTCAGAGGGCATAAAAGAGGAGTCGAGCGAGATTGCCAAATGGTTTGAAGAGAAAATAGGTCTGGAGTCAAGGGTTACGATTTTAGGACATACGCAAAGAGGCGGTAATCCGACAATTTATGACAGACTTATGGCATATAAATTTATAAACCATGCCATCGATGGCCTGCTAAGAGGCAAAGACGAGAGCGTAATATGCTATACGAAAAAAGGTTTTGAGTATAAAAGCATAGATGAAGTCGCAAACAAAAAGTATCAGCTTGATAACGAACTTTTAGGCTACTTAAAAAGGTTTTAGATGTATAAACTGAACTTTTTCGTGCCTTCTGAAAGCAAAGAGATGGTGAAAGAGGCGCTTTTTGCTGTCGGTGTGGGCAGATATGAAAACTACGAGTGCTGCGCTTTTGAGACACTTGGCACAGGACAGTTTAAACCAGTAAACAGGGCAAATCCGCATATCGGCGAACTTAATCATATTGAATATGTAGAAGAGTATAAAGTAGAGATGATTTGCAGTGATGAACTTATAAAAAAAGCTGTTGAAGTTTTAAAAGAGACCCACCCCTATGAAGAGGTGGCTTATGAGGTCTTTAAGATGGAAGAGTTTTAGATTACAGATCTTTCTCAACAACTCTTTTGAATGTATTGAAATAGTTATCTTGAAGCTCTTGCATACTCATCTCAACATTGTTAACCTTGATTTTATCTCCGCCTACAGTTCCTATTTTTTGACACATTAAAGTTCCGACCATACTTTCAAAAGAGGCGCTGTTCTCCTGCTTAACCTCAATGATTGCACGGCTCATACTCTCTGCAAAGATATCTCTCTCATCCTTTACAAGCATCTTTGTGCTGCATCCAAGACCGCTAACTGCCGCCATTTTTGCTAAAGCAATCGCAACACCGCCGCTGCTTACGTCTTTTGCACACTCTAAAATGCCTTTTTTGTTTGCTTCTATAACCAGCTCCCAAAGGGCAAGCTCTTTTTCATAGTCGATCTGAGGAAGCTTGCCTGCAACAGTCCCGCATATCTCTTTCATGTAAAGAGAGCCGCCGAATTCACTCTTGTTGTCACCTACCAAATAAAGAGTATTTCCCTCTTCCTGAAAGCTTGACATCAACACTTTATCAGCGTCATCATTTACTCCTACGGTTGCTATAGAAGGTGTAGGAAAAACAGATACGCCGTTTGTCTCATTGTACAGAGAGACGTTTCCGCCGATAACCGGTGTAGTAAGCGCTGCACAAGCCTCTTTGATACCGAGACATCCCTGTCCGAACTGCCACATTACTTCAGGATTCTCCGGATTACCGTAATTTAGACAATCCGTGATCGCCAAAGGTCTAGCCCCGCTCATCGCAACATTTCTGCCAGACTCTATAACCGCTGCGGCAGCTCCGCCTTTTGGATCTATATAGCAGTAACGCACATTACAATCAGCCGACATTGCAAGTGCTTTGCCGTTCTCTTTTACACGGATGACCGAAGCGTCAAGCATCCCGCCTTTTTTAACCGTGTTTGTCTGTACCATAGAGTCATACTGCGTATATATCCATGACTTATCTACAACTTCCATAGACTTTGTGAGTTTTGAAAATGCTTCCTGATTCGCAACGCGAGCAAAATCATCTATAGTTACATCTGCAATTTTGTCCAGATACGCAGGTCTGCTCATAGGACGGTTCAGAACCGGTGCTTCTTCACTTACAGGGTCAACAGGAACTTCTGCGACTCTCTCTCCGTGCCAGAAAAGCTCCATCTTGCCCGTATCCGTAACCTCGCCTATAACAGCGGCATCCAAATCCCATTTCTCGAAAATCTTAATAATCTCTGCTTCGCTTCCTTTTTTTGCACAAAGAAGCATTCTCTCTTGAGACTCTGAGAGCATAAAATCGTACGGTTGCATGCCCTCTTCACGTGCAGGAACACGGTCAAGATGCATTATCATACCGCTGCCGCTTCTCCCAGCCATCTCAAATGACGATGATGTAAGTCCTGCTGCTCCCATATCTTGAATACCGACAACGTGGTCAGTTTTAAATAGTTCCAAACAAGCTTCAAGCAGAAGTTTTTCTGTAAACGGGTCGCCGACTTGAACAGTAGGACGAAGAGATTTTGACTCTTCAGTAAAGCTGTCAGATGACATTACTGCTCCGCCTAAACCGTCACGCCCTGTTTTGGCACCGACGTAAATGACGGGGTTACCGATACCGTCTGCTCTTCCGTAAAAAATCTCATCGCTTTTTGCAAGTCCAAGAGTAAAAGCATTTACTAATATATTTCCATTATAGCATTCGTCAAAACTTGTCTCACCGCCTATTGTAGGGACTCCCATACAATTTCCGTAACCGCCGATTCCTTCAACTACGCCGCGAACCAAATATCTTTGATGCTTAGAGATGTCATCATCGTTTAAAACATTTCCAAACCTAAGAGCGTTCAAATTTGCAACAGGACGGGCTCCCATCGTAAATACATCACGCATAATCCCGCCTACACCTGTTGCGGCACCTTGATACGGCTCAATAAAGCTCGGGTGATTATGTGACTCCATTTTAAATACGGCAGCATAGCCATCGCCTATGTCGATTACTCCGGCATTCTCACCTGGACCTTGAATAACCCATGGAGCTTTTGTCGGAAAACCGCTTAGATGAACTTTTGACGATTTATAACTGCAGTGCTCACTCCACATTGCAGAAAAAATTCCTATCTCTACCAAGTTCGGTTCACGCCCTAAAATCTGTTTAATATGTGCGTAATCCTCATTTGAAAGCTTATGCGAAGCAAGTACTTTTTCAATATTTTCTAGTTGTTGGCTCACTGGGAATCCTAAAAATTTGGTTTTTAAAGAGGGATTATATCTAATATGAGGTAAAAAGATTTTTAATGAAATGAAAAGTCGGATTTTGTACGGATATTTTTCTTCAAAGTGAAGATGTTTTTATAAAAAATTTCTACTATTTCATACTCTTTTTTTCCAAAAGGAAGCTCAATTTTAAATTCATCTTCAACTTTTTTACCAATCATTGCACAAGCAAGAGGAGAGTGAACCGATATAAGTCCATTCTCCGGCTCAGATTCCAAAACTCCACAGATAGTATAGGTCTCCTCTTCATCGCTCTGAAGATTTAAGATCTTTACACTGCTGCCAAAGCTTACTCTGTCATGCGTAAGTTTCGAAGGGTCTATAATTTGCGACCTCTCTATCATTGAGTTTAGATAGAAAAGTCTTTTGTCAATGAACCTGAGCTTCTCTTTTGCCGCCTGATAATCGGCATTTTCACTTCTGTCACCCAAAGCAGCTGCAACAAGTTTCTCCTGTGCAACTTTTGGTTTTTCCACTTCAAGCAAAAATCTAAACTCTTCCACTAAAAGATCATATCCTTCAATGCTCATCGGTTCTTTTTTAATTGCTGAATCCTAATATGTAATAGGTGTTTTTATTATCAAGCTTATTGACCGCTACTTTATATTTTTCGCTGAAATGTCTTATCTTTTCATGTGCTTCCTCAGCAATCTCAGGGCTTGGAGCTTCAACTTTTATTTTAAAAAAATCGTTTGAATTTGACATTGCAATATATGAGCCGTCCACTTTTAGATGATCATGCAGATCCATAATGTGCTTTTGTATTTTTTCATAACCTGCAGTGTTTTCTTCGATCCTTTGAAGTTGTTGAACCAAGGCACTGTTGGGCACATAACCAAGTTGTGTCAGCATCGCTTCTTTTTGCATATTCAATCCCTTTTTTTTAAAAAATGTAAGAAAATAATATCAATTATTTGTAAATATTCAGTACTTTTTTATGAACATATATGTATCATCTACCTTAAATTAATATTTGGTAAAAAGAGAGAATTAAATGACTGAAGAGATACTTAAAAAAATCAAACAGCTGCCCCCGCTTCCCGAATCAGTTATGCAAATTGAATCTGTTTATCAAGACCCTGAGAGCACATTTAACGATATGGTCAAGATACTAGAAAAAGATCCTCTCTTGACGGCAGATATTTTAAAAGCGGCGAATTCTCCTCTTTATGGATTTAGCCGTGAGATCAATGCAATAAACCAAGCAGTAGGCCTCTTTGGGATGGGGACTGTAAGAGGCTTTGCTCTTGCAAGCATTGTAAAGAAGAGTTTTGATCTTGATCTCTCTGTTTACGGAATTGACAACGACACCTTCTCAATGTTATCTAAAAAACAGCATGCAATTACGACTTCATGGTGCCTTAAAAAAGATTCAAAACTTTTGGGAATACTCTCTCCTGCGGCATTTTTAGTCGAGATCGGTAAAGTTTTAATAGCTCAGCAGGTTATGTCAGATAAAACCGAAGAGAAGTTTAAAGAAGCACTTGAAAAATCTGCTACGATCGAAGAAGCTGAAAAAGAAGTAACAGGAGTAAACACTCCTGAAGTTAGCGCTAAAATATTTGAACACTGGAGATTTGAAGCTGGGCTTGTAGACACCATCCGCTACTGTCTAAATCCAGATGAAGCAAACGATGAGATCAAAAAGCCTGCTCAGATATTGCATGTGGTACGCACCGTAGTAGAGCTAAACGGCATGGTTACCGATAAGAGCATCGCTGCCGCAAAAGAGCTTATCAACAAATACTCACTCGATATGGAAAGCTTCGATAAAGCGCTGCAAAATCTCTGATGCCTGATATCAAATTACTTCTTATAAAGCTTACAAACGCTCTAAGCGAGCAGGATGTTGCTTCTGATGAGAGAGAGTATATAAACAACTACCTAGCCAAAGGCTATATCACAAAAAAAGATGATATCTACAAGTTTAACTCAAAATATCGCGCAGGAACACTTGGCCTTATCCAGAATGAGACCGCATACCTGCATGTCATAGGCGAATATGTACGCGATATGTTCGTAGGTGAAGGAGATTTGGCAAATGCCAAAGAGGGTGATCTTGTAATAGTACAAAGACTGCTTGGCAAAAGAGGTGCTCCAGGCGCAAAAGTTGTCGAGATAGTTGGAAGGGCACAGAGCTACAGTATCGCTTATATTATCTCAAAAGACGGCAGAAAATCCCTTGTTGACTTAAAAACAGAATATCCAACAGGCGTGGAGATGACGCAGGATGAGCTAAACTCCTATGAATATGGCGACGTATTTAAAATCAACAATCAGGACTTTACTATTATGGAGTGCCTCGGCAATATAAAAGACCCTCTTGTTGATGAAAAAATTGTTCTTGCACAGTTTAACAAACATGACGAATTTGAACCTGAAGTACTGGAACTTGCCTCATCCTTTAAAGAGGTAGATGCTTCAAAATATCCTTCAAGAACAGATTTAAGAGAGCTTCCTTTCTGCACTATCGATCCCGTGACTGCAAAAGATTTTGACGATGCTATATGCTGGGATGATAAAAATTCCACTCTGTATGTCGCAATTGCCGATGTCAGTGAATACGTAACTCCGTTTGGCGCGATCGACAATGAAGCGATATATAGAAGTTTCTCTATCTATCTTCCTCACCGCTCCATTCCAATGCTCCCAAGACAACTGAGTGAGACACTCTGTTCCCTGCAGCCGCATGTAGATAGACTCGCTTATGTTTTTGAGATAAAACTCAACCTAGATTCGCTTGAAGTAGAGAGATCAAAAGTTTATGAAGCGATCATTCACTCGCAAAGAAGATTCAACTACGAAGAGATTGACGACTTTTTAGAAGGAAGGCTTAAAGCGAAAAACGAGTCTGAAAAAGAGATTTTCGAGTATATCTCTAAACTCAAAATCATAACGGACAGACTCAAAGAAAAAAGGCTTGAAGTCGGTTACGATTTTCGCTCAAACGAACTTGAAATGTTTATAGACGAGAAGTCAAATATTACGCATACCACTTATGCACAGGAGACTCCTTCACACGCCCTTATCGAGGATTGTATGCTCCTGGCGAATAAAGAAGCGGCTAAGAGATTCACCAAGGGTGTTTTTCGTATACATGAACCGCCTACTCAGTCAAAACTGCAAAATCTCTACCAAGAGCTTGCAGGAATCGGTATGTATGTGGATATTAAAAAATCTATAAAAGATACTATTACCGAAATACAGAGACAGGCAAGCGAGATGGGACTGGCAAGTGAGGTTGATACGCTTATCATCCAGTCTCAGATGCAGGCAAGGTATGCACCTTTTAATGTAGGACACTTCGGGCTTGGATTTGATGAGTATACCCACTTTACTTCACCCATCAGAAGATACTCGGATCTGATCGTCCACAGACTATTAAAAGCGATCGCCAGAGGCGATAAAGAGGAGAGCTCTTACGTGCTTAGAAACATAGAGTCTCTCTGTATGAGCGTGAGCGAAAAAGAGAGAGAAGCATCAACTGTTGAAAATGAGTTTATGGCAAGAAAATTTACCCGCTGGGCAAATGAAAATATAGGCGGCATATTTAAAGCAAGAATCACCTCTACAGACCCGTATCTAAAAGCCGAGCTTCATGATGAGATTCAGGGTGCGAGATTTTTTATAAACCATGGGCTTGACGCACAGCTATTTGAAGATGTGAAAGTAAGAATCGATAAAGCTGATATTGCCAAAGCAAAAATCTATGCAAGCGTTGTTGAGAGAGCAGAGAGAGATATTTAGACGTGTATAAAAACGAACTGGACAAGCATATACAAAACAGTTCTCTCTCAAACAGTTTTATACTTTTTGGAGAGAGCGCTTTTTTGATCGACAGATATACAGGGATTCTCACAAATGTTCCAGATGCTTCGATTGCAAAATTTTATCATGACGAGTATGATTTTGGCTCTGCAAAAGCCCACCTCTCACAAGCCTCTCTTTTTGGCGATCAGAATGTTCTTATAATCAAGAGTGAAAAGAAGATCCCAAAGAAAGAGCTTGAAACGCTGATCGAATACTGTGAAAAAAATCAAGAGAATGTTTTTGTCTACGCTTACTATGGAGATGATTATAAAGCCTATGCAAAAGCTCCTGCACAGACAAAGACAATGTGTGTGCGTTTTTTTCATCCAAATCAGGGTGAGTCTATATTTACACTGGCTCAAGTAGCACGTGAAAAAAACGTCAATATCGACAACCAGTCTATCAGCCATCTTCTGGCTATTCATAACTGGGATGTGGCACTTGCGTGCAATGAGATAGATAAGCTAAAAGTTTACGACCGAGCTATAACGACAAAAGATGTAGATAATCTTGTCTTCGGTCTGGCAGAAGTAAATATTGAGAGTTTTATAAATAAGATACTCAATAAAAAAGATTTTAAAGCAGATCTTGAGAGTATGCTCGATCACGGAGAAGATGAGATAAGAATACTTACAGCCATAACCTCATACATTACGCAGCTCTATATGTTCCACATATATATTCGCATAAACGGCGCTCCAAATGCTCTAGAGATACTTGGATACCCGGCCCCTAAATTTGTCGTAGATGCAAAAGCGGCAATGTCGATAAAAATAAAACCGCAAACCTACTATAAGCTCCACGAACTGCTTCTTGAGAGCGAACTTAAGATGAAAAGCTCTCACGTTGACAAAGGCGCTATTTTACTCTCGACACTTTTAAGAGCTCAGCAGTTATTATAAATTTTTTTAAATATTTTAAAAACTAAAAATCTTTAGTTTATAGTGCTTAGATTCGGATGTTTGTGGGAGGGAGCTTACATCAAGTAAGTGACTAAGCACATCATCCGAAGATGAGTGCTAGAAATTAAAAAGATTAGTTTTTAGATGTGTCTACTATTTTGTTTTTAGATATCCACGGCATCATAGTTCTTAACTTAACACCTGTCTGCTCGATTAAAGAAGCTCTTGCATTTGCACGCTCAGCGTTCATTCTCGGATAGCCTGCTTGACCCTCAAGGATAAAGTCTTTTGCAAATCTACCGTCTTGGATCTCTTTTAAGATCTCTTTCATCGCAGCTTTAGACTCTGCATTGATAACACGCTTGCCTGAAACATAGTCACCGTACTCTGCAGTATTAGAAATTGAGTATCTCATATCCGCAATTCCGCCCTCAAACATCAAGTCAACGATAAGTTTCAACTCATGTAGACACTCAAAGTATGCAAGTTCAGGAGCGTATCCAGCTTCAGTTAGTGTTTCAAAACCTGCTTGAACAAGTGATGCTGCACCGCCGCAAAGAACAGCCTGCTCTCCGAAAAGGTCAGTCTCAGTCTCATCTTTAAAAGTCGTCTCGATGATTGCAGTTCTACCGCCACCAATTGCAGAAGCGTATGAAAGTGCCAACTCTTTAGTTGTACCGCTTGGGTTTTGACCTACTGCGATCAAGTCAGGAATACCGCCGCCTCTTACAAATTCAGAACGAACAGTGTGACCCGGTGCTTTTGGAGCGATCATAGTAACATTGATGTCTGCTCTTGGGTGAATTCTTCCGTAGTGAATGTTAAACCCGTGACCAAATGCAATAGTCGCACCGTTTTTAAGGTTTGGCTCGATCTCGTTTTTATATATCTCTGCCTGATTCTCATCAGGAAGCAAGATCATTACAACATCAGCGTAAGCAGAAGCCTCGGCAACACTCATTACTTTGAAGTTTTTCGCTTCAGCTTTAGCCCATGAAGAACCGCCTTTTCTCAAACCAACAACTACTTCAACACCGCTGTCTCTTAAGTTTTCCGCATGCGCGTGACCTTGAGAACCAAATCCTATCATAGCAACCTTTTTGCTTTTGATCAGTTCGATATTACAATCTTTGT
>JBFEYZ010000065.1:0-9193 GCA_041561855.1 Sulfurimonas sp.
GCGTTGGAGCCGTAATGTTTCCTGATGACAGCAATAGTATTTGGAAGTGTATTAAGTATGCAGATATTTCACTCTACCATGCAAAAGAACACGGTAGAAATCAAGTCGTATGCTTTGATGAAAGCCTGCTAAAGAATGAAGATATGAAAAACTCTTTTTAAAAAGAGGGATTATTAACTTAATCCCATCTTTGCAGGGTTCAAGATGTTGTTTGGATCAAACGCCATCTTGATAGACTTAAACAGAGCCATCTCCTCCGGTGTAAAAGCCATCGACATATAAGGTGCTTTTGCAAGCCCTATTCCATGCTCTCCACTTAATGTTCCTCCAAGATCGACAGTTGCCTGGAACACCTCTTCTATAGCCTGATAAGCTATTTTCACCTGCTCCGGATCTTTCCCGTCAACCATAACATTAGTATGAACATTGCCATCTCCCGTATGTCCAAAACAAGGTATCTTAACATTGTACTTATCAGCTATGGCATAAAATTTCTCTAAAAGTTCAGGCAGGGCTGAGCGCGGAACAGTTACATCTTCGTTTAGCTTTTTGCTTCCGTAAACACTAAGTGCCGGGGAAGCGTTACGTCTTGCAAACCAGAGGTCGCTTGCCTCTTTTTTATCTTTTGCGATTTTAAACTCATAACAGCCGTTTGCTTTAAAGACCTTCTCAATCTGGGCAAGCTGAAAATCAAGATCATCCTCTAAGTTTCCATCCACGTCTGTCACCAAAAGCGCACCAGCATCTACTGGAAGGCCTTTATTGAAAGTCTGTTCAACTGCACGAATGGTCAAGTTATCCAAAAACTCCATAGCAACTGGAGTTACACCGCTTGCCATAGTTTTATATACTGCATTCATTGCATCATTTACGCTCTTAAAGATACCCATTGCCGTTTTTGTCATTTTAGGTTTTGGGATTAGTCTTAAAGTTATTTCACTAAGTACCGCCAAGGTTCCCTCAGAAGCTATTAAGATACCGCTTATGTTGTAACCTGCAACATCTTTTATAGTTCTTTTTCCAGCTTTAATAATATCACCGTTTGGAAGTACAGCTCGTGTAGCCATTACATAATCTTTTGTAATTCCGTATTTTGCGGCTCTCATACCTCCAGCATTCTCACTAACGTTACCGCCAATAGTTGAATACTCCTGAGATGCAGGATCCGGCGGATAAAATAGTCCGACCTCTTCAACTGCACGCTGAAGATCCATATTGATAACACCAGGCTGGACGACCGCGACCATATTTTTCATATCGATCTCTAGAATTTTATTCATGTGCTTTTCCATAGCCAGCACTATTCCGCCGCTGCTCGGAAGCGCTCCACCCGTAAAACCGCTTCCCGCTCCGCGAGGAACTATTATTATTCTGTGCTCATTGCAGTACTTTAAAACCTTGCTTATATCATCTTCATCTCTTGGAAATATAACCGCATCCGGCTCAAAATGCTCACGTGTTGCATCGTATGAGTAGGCTATTAGATGTGCTTTATCGCTGTAGATATTTTCATCACCGACAACGCTCTTAAAATAGTCCAAATGTTTTTTTTCTATCATCTTTTTTCCCTTCAAAATCAAATTCTTCAAGCAGATCTTCAAATTTTTCGCCGCCGCTTTTTACAATCTCATAAAGCTCTTTGTTATTTGGATTTGCTTTTACCATCAACTCATAGTATTGAGGCTCATACTCATCAAGCTCGTCACTTCCTTCTCCCCACCAATTGGCATCAATTTCTGGAACTCTTGTATAAAAAGGAAGATTTGCCTCTTTTTGTTCAAGCTTAGCATCAGTAACAGCCAATATTTTAAAACTTTTAGCATCCAGCGTATAGACTCTCTCATCCAAATAGATAAAAACCAAACCGACAGATGTACTTGAACTCATCTCTGTAAAATCGCTTCTAAGAGGTGTTGGATGTCCGTTAAACGAAAGGATAGTAGCAAAAATATCAGGATGTATCCATTGAATATTAGAGCTTTTGGTCACTTTGTAGTATATATCTTCATTTGGAGCGATTAAAAGAGCCCTTGTATACCCAAAAGCCAAAACAGCCGTGTCACCGACTTGAACATCCCATCTTCCGCTTGGCAGAGCGCTGCTGCTTAGTGCATTAAATTCGCTGATTGCTATTTTTGCAATTTTACTCTTCTCATCAAAACTCTTTACTACGGCATTTTTTAAGATGGTAGTATGCTCTTCATCAATCCCGTGAACAATAAAACCGCTTACACCTACATCTATCTTCTCGATCTTGATCACAACTTCCGTCGCATCTTTGTTGATCTCTACGACAGGAGACTTTACAACAACTCCAAAAAGCTCTAAGGCTATAATTAAAAGGACAAATATCTGCTTCATTTTTCTACTTTATAGTTAATGTAGTGCGATTATAGCAAACAAACCTCACACTAAGGCAAATTTTGTTAGAGTTTTAAAATTATTTTGAAAAATTTTATATTTACGGTTATATTTATGAGACGATTTTTTATATTTTTTATATTTGCCGCTTATGTCTTTGGGGCACAAGTGGAAACATCACGCTGGAGTAACGGCGAGACGTACCTTATGTTTTTAGAGAAAAACTCTCTTCCCTTAAAACCGCTCTACTACAACTTAGATGAAGACGAACAACAACTCACCGAAGAGATATACTCAGGTGTTCACTACCAAATATCAAAAGATAAAAACGGAGAAATTTCTCAGGTTTTTATACCGCTAAATGATGAGTTGCAGATTCATATATACAAACACAACACAGAGTACTTCTTTGAAACACTGCCTATTGTCAGCGAAACAAGAGTAGAAGCATTTACTCTAAAAATAGAGCACTCTCCATATCTTGACATCATAAAAGAGACGGGTTCCGTAAAGCTTGCGACCATATTCGTCTCTAGCTTCAAACACTCACTAAACTTTAAAAGAGACCTTCGCAAAGGCGACAGACTCGCCATGATATATGAGCAGAAATACCGCCTTGGAAAGCCTTTTTCAATGCCAACATTAAAAGCTGCCATGATAGAGATGAGAAATAAAAAGCACTATATATATCTAAATGACGATGGCAGATTTTATAACGAAGATGCAAAAGAGATAGAAGGTTTTCTACTTGGCAATCCGGTCAGAGGTGCAAGACTCTCATCTAGATTCACAAAGAGGAGATTTCATCCTGTTTTAAAAAAATATCGTGCTCATTTAGGAGTTGACTATGCCGCTTCAAGAGGCACTCCTATTGCAGCTGCTGGAAGCGGGAAGGTCATATTCGTAGGCAGGACAAGAGGATACGGAAAACTGATCAAAGTACAACATGAGGATGGCTATATGACTCTATATGCACATCAAAACTCATTTAGAAAAGGGATTAAGAAGGGTTCCTACGTAAAAAAAGGACAGATCATCGGTTACGTCGGGAGTACCGGTCTCTCAACCGGTCCTCATCTGCATTTTGGACTCTATAAAAATAATCAGGCAATCGACCCTCTTCGCGTTGTTCAAGTGGCAACTAAAAAACTATCCGGCAAAGAAAAAACCGCCTTCTTACAGTTAAAATCGAACTATGACGAGAGCATAAACCTGCATATTGCAAATGAGACAAAATATGCAAGAATCGGAGCACCTCAGAGTGTTTGCTATTTTTATAACGGAGAGCTTTGTGTACAAGATAAACTCGATTCAGACTCTTAAAGAACCAAGTTTTGTAAAACCTATTTTAATAAACTACTCTGCTAAAGGAATCAGCAGGAAATGGGAAGCCGTTGTTACGCATGACAGCGTTGCCGTCTTGCTTTGGCACAAAGAGAGAGATGCTTTTATACTCGTAAAACAGCTTCGTGCAACGGTGCTTAATAAAAACCCAAGCAACGGGATGATGTACGAACTGTGTGCCGGGATAGTTGACAAAAACAAAAGCCTTGCCGAAATTGCAAAAGAGGAAGTATTAGAAGAGTGCGGATATGACATCCCTGTGAATAATCTAAAAAAAATAAACTCTTTTTACACAAGCGTAGGAATATCAGGTACTTTTCAAACTCTCTACTACGCAGCCTGTGATGACTCAATGCAGATAAATGAGGGAGGCGGACTGGACGATGAGGATATTGAGGTCGTTTATATTCCTACCAAAGAGGCAAAAGAGTTTATGTTTAATGAAAATTTCCAAAAAACCACCGGCGTAATGATGGCGTTTTACTGGTTTTTTGACAATCAATATTCTCTTTAAAAAAATAAAAAGATTTATGTAAATTCTAGGCGCAGACAAAGAAACATACTTTAGTATGTGATGCGCACTGCAACAACTAAATCATATATATATTTTTATTTTTTATCCAAATTCTACCGGGTCCATATCTATTTCTGCCAGACCAACTTTGCAAGCCGAGACCGCTTTAATGATATCAGTGCTTTTATCGGAGCGCAAAAGAATCTCAAACCTATACTTATCAGCGACTCTCTCTATACCGCATTTTCCAAATCCCACTATCTCAATATTTGAAAAGTTTCGCAAATTTTCAACCATTTTACTCATCTCATCTTGTGCTTTAATACCGTTTTTATGTGAAAAGAGAATACGGCATAATTTTTTATATGGAGGATACAGCTCTTTTCTATACTCCTTCTCATTTTCTAGAAAATCCTCATATCTGTTAATATATGCACTAAAAAAATCTTCATTGAATGTCTGAACAAGCACTTTTGCGCTCTCTTTTCTTCCGCTTCTTCCTGCTACCTGAATAAGTGTAGAGAGCGCCTTTTCCCTGGCTCTATAATCACTCATGTTAAGCATGTTGTCAACCCCAAGAACAACGGCTAAAGAGACGCCGTGGTAATCATGCCCTTTACTGATCATCTGCGTTCCGACAAGTATGTCTATCTCTTTATCGTTAAACCTCTTGAGTGCACGTTTAAGTTTGTTTGCGGTTGTAATAACATCTCTGTCAAACTGTTCTACACTTGCTTCATAAAACTCGCTTTTTATATCTTTTACTACTTCTGCGGTTCCGAGTCTTGTACTTACAAGATTTGAACCTTTACACTCCGAACACTCTTGCGGGATAGCCTGAGCAAAATTGCAATAGTGGCACTTTAGCGATCTTGTTTTATGATGAATACTCATCCCTACACTGCAAAATACACACTTGTATGTATGCCCGCAATCAGAGCAGATAAGATACTTGAAGTTTGCCCTGGTCGGTAGAAAAAGAATCGCCTGCTCTTTTGCTGATAACGTCTCTTGGAGGCTATTAAGTATCACAGGAGAGAGTCTTTCGCTTGAGCGTTCATACACAAACTCTTTATTTGAGCTGAAGTGTCCGCCTTTAAGTCTTATGTGCGGAAATTTTACGTAGGTTGTCAAACTCGGTGTAGCACTTCCTAAAACAACAACAATGTCATATAACTTTCCCATATATATAGCTATGTCTCTTGCGTTGTAACGCGGGCGTGAAGAGGACTTATAACTCTCGTCATGTTCTTCATCTACCACGATCAGACCTAGCTCTTTTATGGGCAGAAAAAGAGCGGAACGCGGACCTGCAATGATCTTTGCACTTCCATCGTAAATTTTTCCAAGAGCCTCTTTTTTCTGTTTCGGTGTTAGTTTTGAGTGCCACATAACAACAGCATCTCCAAAATGTCTATGCAGTCTTTGGCTCATCTGCGGGGTAAGAGAAATTTCGGGCATGAGAAATATAGAACATTTATTCTGCCCTATCATTTCTTCAAAATATTTCATATATATCTCTGTCTTTCCGCTTCCTGTATCGCCAAAAAGAAGTGATGTCTTATGCTTTTTTAAAAACTCTAACGCTTCATTTTGTTTAGCCGAAAGAGTTATTTGCGGTAATAAAATGCCTTCATCCGGTAAATCATTTTGTATTTTGAGGGCCTCATAAGGGAGCATAAGCCCAAGCGCTTCACCGAGTGAACAAAAATAGTATGTGGAGATAAATCTGGCAAGTTCAATCTGCTTTTGTGAGTAGATGAAGTCGCTTGTCTCTAATATTTCGCTTGTTTTAAAATCGGGCTCTTTTGTAATTGCTAGGACAACACCGTAGGTATCCCTGTTTTTTACTTTTACTTTTACCTTTGTGTAAATATCTATAATATTTTGGCTCTGATAAGTAAAAGTATCCAGCGGAGAGTTAATAAGTGCTATGTCATAGTAGTGCAAAGTTTTTTAGGTATTCCTGTTGAAAAATAAAAATCAATCAACTAACGCGTTACAGTTGCCAGTGCCAGATGTACACGTAAATATTCCAGTATTAGGGTCATATGTAAAAGTTGTTGGTGTTGAACCAACATAAAATTTATATTGATTAGCAGCTGTCTTATTCCAATTTCCGGAAGTAGCACTATCTGTCATCGGGTAGGTCAGTATGGCACCAAAAAGTCCGGTAGCATCATCAAGCGTACTTGGATAAGCAGCACTTCCTAGGATTACACTGCTTTTTCTCTCATTCGCAATAGCAGAGCGGATGGTAGCAACATCTCCTCGCCCTTTTGCAATGTCAGCCTGTACAACAGTATCGCTTAACTTTGGCAGAGCTATACTTGCAAGTATGCCTAAAACTACTATGACGAAAACAAGTTCAATAATAGTAAATGCACCAGAAAATTTCATAAAAAACCTTGAGTAATAATTCTAAAATTATTCAAAAATAACTTAAAAATAACTACCTTCTATTAATTCCCAAGCAACAGCTTGGGAATGAGAAAACAAATCTTAGTTATTTTGCACCGACAAGTTATAATCAGCTGCTGCAAAACTAAATCTTGGCGCATCTACACCGTTACCATCTTCGCAAAATATGGTTTCTTGAACCTCTAAAGAATCAACAGTAGCAATCGCTGCACCAGTAAAAAGAGATGAGTTGCCGTCATTAGCTGCACAGCCAGCGAGATCATTAGTAATTGTTATTCCAGTAGGAATATCAATAAAGTCTGTTAACTGCAAACCTACCACTGAACCAGGAGTAGCATTTCTCATTGTATTAGACCACATTGTAGGTCCCGCACTTCTGTTAAGAGTAGCTACGAAAGCTTCCGCAGTTCCAACTCTCGCATCTTCAGCAACACCAACCAATCTTGGAAGTGCCACAGCACTCAAAATACCTAAAATAACAATAACGAAGATCAACTCGATCATAGTAAAACCAGCTCTTTTCATAAGAACTCCTCGTAAATAAAAAATTTGGGCTACTCTTGCAACCTTAGTAAACATTATGAGGCAGATGTCATTAAGATATGCTTAAATATATTGATTAGATATTGGAACTTTAATTGCTTGTAGAACTACAAATAAACAAAAAGGAGTTCCCATGAGCATAGAGATTTCAGCTTCACATCATCTTGCTGCTAAAGCGCTTGACTACAGAGCTGTTCGTCAAGATATGATATCCTCTAATATTGCAAATGCCGACACTCCTTACTATAGACCAAGAGATATACGATTTGAGGATGCCCTTGCTCTAGAGAGAGCAAAAATTTTAAATCAAAGCACTCCAAAGCTGCAGATGGCGCAAACTGATGCGGATCATCTTCCGCTCCATGACGAACAGAGCTCATATAAGCCCAAAACTTTCTTTAGAGACGGTCATATGGCTAGAAATGACGGAAACAGCGTGGATCTGGATGTTGAAACAACAGAGATGAGCAAAAACTCCATTATGTTTAACGCTTTGATTAGTACGATGAAGAAAAATTCAGAGATCTTCAAAAGCGTTATAGACTCATCTTCAAAAGTTAGTTAAAGGTAAATTATGTCAAATTTTTTAAGCAGTTTTGATATCAGCGGTTATGGACTATCTGCCCAAAGAGTTCGTGTAAACACAATTTCTCAAAATATTGCAAATGCTCAAACGACCAGAACTGACGAAGGCGGACCGTACAGAAGAAAAGAGGTCGTATTTAAAGCTATCAACTTTAATGAGGAATTCAACAAAGCAGTAGGCGGTATGAGCGAAAGTGCAAAATATCAAGACCCTTTAAACGAAGGTAAATTCGGTAAAAAGGTAAATCCTGCTATAATGAGTGTTATAGTTGACAAGATCTCACGTGACGACAGAGAGCCGAACTTAAAGTACGAGCCCTCTCATCCGGATGCGGATGCTAACGGCTATGTAGCATACCCTAACATTAATCCTGTTATCGAAATGGCCGATTTAGTAGAAGCAACTAGAAGTTATCAGGCAAATGTCGCCGCTTTTGAGAGTTCTAAAAATATGGCGAACAGTGCGATTTCGCTGTTACAATAAATAGAGGTGTATTATGAGTAGTATTGAGAACATTTCAGGCATATCCTCCGCCGAACTGTTAAAACAAAAGAGCAAAGTAGAAAGTGCTAACGGTGAGGATTTTGCCAAAACACTTAAGTCTGCCATTAACGAAGTAAACGAACTTCAAGAAAAAGGTGACAAAGCGGTTGGTGATATGGCAACGGGACAGGTTAAAGATCTCCATCAAGCTGCACTTGCCATCGGAAAAGCGGAAACCAGCATGAAACTTATGCTAGAGATCCGTAACAAAGCGTTAAGTGCTTACAAAGAGCTAGGAAGAACTCAGCTCTAAAAACAACTTTTATGCTGCAAAAAAGCTTTTTTCGCAGCTTTTTTATTAACACACTTCATTAGCATAAAATGCTATAATCCATTTAAAAACCAAGACAGCTAAAATATGAACAACAAAAATGCAAACAGAGAGAACAAAAGCAAAAAGATATTTATACTCTATTCACTAATCGTACTTGGATTTTTACTTTTTTTAGGCGTTATGCTTCTTACCACATTAAAGCCGCGTGACCTTCCGTCACTCTATACAAAGGAGAGCTCCAAAGCGATCAGAGGCTCTATTATAAGTGCGGACGGCTTTCATATAGCCTCTACAGTAAAACTCTACAAAGCAGTAGTGAACACATACTATATAGATCCGAAAAAGAGAGAACTTTTTATAGAACTTTTTAGCATCTACTCAGGCATTGACGCGAAAGAGATAAGAGAGAAAATAAACAAGCAAAATGGGGTTGTAGTTCTTAGCTATAACATTGAGCAAAAAGAGGCTCAATATCTCAAACAGCTAGCGTATGAGCTTAGACGGCTAAATGTTTTTATTGAACGAAAAAATCCTATAACCGGCAAAACATCACTGCACGGGCTTAGTATAATTGAGAGCGGAGAGAGCAGAGAGTATCCTTACGGTA
>JBFEYZ010000066.1:0-9170 GCA_041561855.1 Sulfurimonas sp.
ATACTAAGCGCTATCTCCTTTTTCATACTTCTCCCTTTTATTAAACACTCTAATCCTAAAATAGAAAAATAGCATGAACGTAGCATTGGCATTAATTATGACAGTTTGGATTTTAAGCTCTGTAAAGTGTGTAGAACGGTAACTCATTTTCTATATTTAATTTAGCTTAAAAAAAAACCTTCCGCAATTAACAGAAAAAAGCTCTAAAAATTTTGCACTATAATGGTTTTTTAACGCGTATGTATTGATATCTTAATATTTGAGGATGGTACAGAATGAAAGAAGTTATAAATATATATAGAAAACAAAAGATCAATGTAGACTCTTTCGTCAAAAGGCTCATAGACAGTCTGCCTAGAGATTATATGGTTGAGGCGCAAAGCATACTGAATCAGTACCGTTATATTCAGCTTATGTACGGCGTGAACTCAGAATGTAAACAGATAACTCCTATAATGTTTAAAAAAGGGTCAGACTCTTCACGTATGGGAAGCGACAAGAGCCACTATTTTACTAAGCTCAATCTAGATGAAAACAAAATATATATATCAAATCCATACATACACTATAAAACGGGTAAAGCCAGTATCTCCGTAGTTCACTTTGTAGATTCTACATACTATATTTTTGATATAGATCTTATTCTTCTCTTGGAGGAGCTCAAACTCATAGAGTACAACAGTTTTCATGACAAGGTAAAGCGGATTATATACTTTTTCGGCTCTACGGCACTGGCACTAGTCTCTGTTGCTCTTATCGGGTACGGTGTGTTTGTGTTTTTTCTTCTTATGTCCTCTTTGTCAACATCTGATTTTTTACACGACATATTTAGATCAATAATATCAATAACACTGGGGCTAGCTATTTATGACCTTGCAAAGCAGATCTTTGAGCATGAGGTTATGTACCAGTCGTTTCATAAATCTGAAGACAAACAGTATAAAGTACTTGGGAAATTTCTTATCTCTATAATCATTGCCCTCTCTATAGAGACACTGATGGTGGTGTTTAAGATCGCACTTGAAGATATTTCAAATATGATCTCAGCTTTTTATCTATTGATAGGGACTACCATTATGCTTGTTGGACTTGGATATTTTTATAAAACGATTCAAAACGCAGCTCAAAAGGAGAACGAGTAGAGAGAAACAGTGCGGGCTATCAGGGCTTATCTATCATATACCCCATCCCGCGCACGTTTATTATAAAGTCCTCTTTAAGATTCTTTTTTAGGCGGTTTATCTCTGCGCGGATGGTGGCGTTGTCGACTATCTGCTCACTCCATACGTAGTTTTGAAACTGTTCAAAATCTACAACTCGCCCCCTGTTTCTTGAGAGCAGATCTATTATCTGAGACTGCCTTTTTGTAAGCACCTGAGTCTCTTGGTTAAAGAGCAGTGTCGAGTGTTCTTGGTCGTAACTGTAATTTTTTGAGAGCCGCAGATGCACTCTTGGAGTAGTATCAAGGATCTTTACCCTGTCTACTCTAAGAGAGAGTTCCTTTAGGTGAAACGGTTTTTTCAGGTAGTCGTTGCACCCCAGATCATACGCCCGCGAAATATCCTCAATATCTACTAAAGCACTTATATATATGGCAGGAGTATGTATCTTTAAAGAATGGATACGCTCTAAAAAGGTAAGCCCGTCAAGTCCCGGAACCGTAATGTCTAAAATAAGCAGATCGTAAGAGTTCTCTTTTATGGCATCTAGCGCCTTTAATCCGTCAAAAAAACTCTCTATATGATGACCTTCACCCTCAAGGTATTCACATATCGACTCATTGAGCATAACCTCGTCTTCCAAAAGCAGTATCTTCATCAATCTCCCATTGCTTTAAACTTATAACTAAACGTGGTCATTTCATTATCTGATGTCACACCTACCTCAACGCCCTCTTCCTCGCAAATACTCTTTACAAGTTTAAGCCCTAGCCCAAAGCCCTCTTTTTTCTTCTCTTCTCTGTAGTAGGCTTCAAAAACCTTGTTGATATCTTCTATGATCTTTGATCTGCTGCTAACCAAAAATTCTATAAAAGGGCCCGTTTTTAGAAGCTTGACATCTACATTCTCGCCAGGAATCGTATATTTTATTGCATTGGTCAAAGTATTGTCTACTACTCTTTGAAGTTTTGTCTCGTTAAAGTATATATGCAGCTCTTCATTTGGGTTTACGTAATTAAATTTTATTCTTGAAAACTCTGCAACTTCCCTAAAAAAATCTATCCTGCTGTTTAAAAAGTTATTGAAGTTTATCGGAGTTTTTTTGTACTCGATATGATCTTTTTTCACAAGATAGCTCAGATCGTCGTAGATGCTGAAAATATTTTTTGCAGCAGCCTCTATTTTCGAGAGGTCTCTATCTTTAGGATGCTTCATTAGATAAAGTTCAATGCTTGTAAGTATTACGCTTAGCGGCGTATTTGTCTCGTGAACCGTATAACGCAAAAACTCCTTTTGCGCTTTTAAAAGCTCTTGTGAAAAGGTCTTCTCCTCTTCTAGATTTTTATTTATCTCCAAAAGTGCCGCCGTTTTCTTTTTTACCCTCTCTTCAAGTCCGATGTTGAGCTCTTTTAGACTCTTTTTCTGCTTATTTATTTTACTGACCATCTCATTCGCATAACCTACCATCTCTTTAAAATCCTGAAAAAATATGGCATCTGGATTTATTGCTTCTTCATGATCTACCGCTTTTTTAAAAAAGTTCAAGAACGTCTGCGTATCTCTTTGTAAAAACTTGTTAAAAATGTTGTTTATCCCCAGAAATATTGCAAAAAGGATAAAAGAGAGAGTGACAACGGCGAGAGCTGTTCTTACCAAAAGTGACTTTAGCTTATTTTTGTTCTCCTCAATAATGCCAGATTCCAAAAGTATTTCACTCTTTACAAGCGAACTGCTCTCAAGCGCTCTCTCATAATCATTATACATCTCATCGACTAAAAGAGCGACAAAAACCATACTTAGCAGGAATATAACCGTAATAGTAAAAATATTAGCCTGTTTTATGGTCATATTTTGGAATATTGATCTGATTTTCATACCTAGGATTATACACTCATTTATTTTTTAATAAAACTCTTATTTAAAATATTTCACTATAATTATGAAAAATTTTATAACAAAAGGCAAAAAAATGTTTGGCAGAAAACTAAGAAGATACGAGTTAAGCAATGAAGAGTTAAACAAGCTTCAATGGGCAAAAATCTCAACAAACAAAGGCGATATCTGGGTAAAACTACTTCCGGAAGAAGCTCCAAACACGGTTGCAAATTTTGCACATCTTGCAGAGTCAGGCTTTTACAACGGTCTTAATTTTCACCGCGTAATCCCAGGGTTTATGGCACAAGGCGGCTGCCCTCACGGAACTGGAACCGGCGGACCTGACTGGGTAATCCCTTGCGAGACTAAAACAAATGTAACAAAACATAGAAGAGGTGCTCTATCTATGGCTCATGCGGGACCGGATACGGGCGGAAGCCAGTTTTTCATAACATTTGTCGCAACTCCTCATCTTGACGGTGTTCACACGGTTTTTGGCGCTATTGAAGAAGATGATGCAGACAGTTTTACGACTCTTGATTCTATAAAAGGTCAAGACACTATCAACTCTATTGAAATCTTTCAAACACGTCAGTAAAACATTCAAACCTAAATGTTAGTACACATCTGCTGCAGCGTAGACTCTCACTTTTTTCTCCAAAAGCTGCAGCGCGATTATCCGCAAGAGAAGCTCACCGGCTTCTTTTACGATCCGAACATCCATCCATACTCAGAGTACAGACTTCGCTTGCTTGACGTAAAACGTTCATGCAAAAAACTCGGTATTGAACTTCTTGAGGGAGAGTATGATTTTGAAAACTGGGTAGAAGCTGTAAGAGGCTTGGAAAACGAACCGGAAAAAGGCAAAAGATGCGAAGTCTGCTTTGACAAACGCTTTGAAATAAGTGCCAAAAAAGCCCTTGAACTCGGTGAAAAAAGCTTCACTACCACACTTCTTGTCAGTCCCCTCAAATCACAAGAACAGCTAAAGAGAAGCGGTGATATATTTTTTAAAAAACACGGCATAGAATTTGTCTCTTTCGACTACCGCACAGACGGCGGAACACAAGAACAGAGCCGCGTAACCAAAGAGGAGCAGCTCTACCGTCAAGACTACTGCGGCTGCATCTACGGACTTACCATGCAGCGTGAGCAGCAAGAGCGGCTTATGGACGAGATGTTCTCCCCAATCTCAAACAACATACTTCCATCTTCCATCGAGGAGAGACTTGATCTATACAGTCACAGAGATGAGCTTGAAGATAAAAATATTGCCTATAAGATTATAAGAGAAAAATTTTTAAACTACCGTCAATTCAGCTTCAAAGTCATATCTGGAAAAGCAGAAGTCATTGATGCGTATGCACTGTTTTACTCTACACTTCCTAGAAAAAAAGCGCAGGGCAGAGTTGAGTTTATACATAATAACGTCGGATATTTCAACCGTGAAGAGATAAAGTTTGTAACTCTAAAACACTTTAACTCTGAGTGTAACCTTAATTACAAAAGTACAAAAGAGCTTATCTTCAACCCTCCAAGCTTTGATAAAGAATTTAAATTCAGAAACACTTTAACAGACACAAACTATAACTTAAGTCCGATCATCATTGTGGATGAAATACCCCAAACAAAGCTAACCGTAGAGCTTGATGCCAAAACTTATGAGGACACCAGAGAAAAACTAATGATTCTATAATATTTTTTTTGGTAAAATAACCGAATTTATTAAACTACAAAGGTTTTACTGATGATTATGGATGTTGTGGAAATTCAAAAAATTATACCTCACCGTTACCCCTTTTTACTTTTAGACAGAGTTACGGATATTAAAGAGAACCTCTCTCTTGTCGGATATAAAAACGTAACTATCGGCGACAACGTGTTTCAAGGTCACTTTCCGGGACATCCGATCTATCCTGGCGTTATGATATTAGAAGGTATGGCACAAGCAGGCGGTATCTTGGCATTTAAGAGCATGGGTACGATGACAGAGGAAGAAGCTGCTAAGAAAGTAGTCTATTTTATGAGCATAGATAAAGCAAAGTTTCGCAATCCGGTAAAACCTGGTGACAAACTTGAGTACCGCATAAGCGTCATAAAAAATAAAGGCCAGATCTGGGTACTTGACGGCAAGGCTTATGTTGATGATGTTTTAGTATCTGAAGCTGAACTAAAAGCTATGATCGTTGACAAGTAAAAAAGGCAAATAATTGAATAAAATCTCCCCTTTGGCAATCATTGAAGATGGCGCAGTTATAGGCGATAATGTTGAGATAGGGCCATACTGCTTCATCTCGGCAGCTACTACCATCGGCGACGGTACGAAGATAGAGCAAAGCAGCTCTATCTACGGAAAAACGACTATCGGCAAAAACAACCATATATTTTCACATGCTGTTATAGGCTCTGTTCCTCAGGACCTTAAATTTGCAGGCGAAGATGTTGAGCTGATAATCGGCGACAATAATAAAATTAGAGAATTTACCCTTTTTAATCCAGGTACTAAGGGTGGCGGTGCAAAGACTATCATCGGTTCCCACAACCTTTTTATGGGGTATGTGCATATAGGGCATGACGTTATCATAGGAAACCACTGCATACTTGCAAATGCAGCAACTCTTGCAGGTCACGTCGAGATGGGAGACTATGCCGTCATAGGGGGAATGACTCCTATTCATCAATTTGTTCATATCGGGGATTATGCAATGGTGGCAGGCGCATCTGCTCTGGCTCAAGACGTACCTCCCTTTTGCATGGCAGAGGGAAATCGTGCGACTCTTAGAGGCCTCAATCTAACTGGGCTTAGAAGACATCTGGAGCGTGAAGACATAGATGAGCTAAAATCTGCCTACAGAGATCTTTTTGAAGCAGGAAAGCCGTTAAAAGACGTTGCAAACGAATTGATCGAAAAAACAAAGAACCACCATGTTCAAGCTCTTTGTAATTTTATTCTAAAGACAAAGCGTGGAATCCCATACGAGAGGAAAAACTAATGATTCATAGAGCCTGTAGCTTTTGCGGCACCCAGGAGAGCGATGAAAATCCTCTTATTGCCGGAAACGGTGTATATATCTGTAAAAACTGTGTAGTCTCTGCTTACAAGATAATGTTCGGTGACGAGAGCGCATCATCGTCAAATAGCGAAGAGCTTGTCGATGCAGTTCTTAAACTTATGACCCCAAAAGAGCTGAACAACTTTCTTGCCGAGTATATTATCGGGCAGGAACGTGCCAGAAAACTTCTTAGTGTCGCTGTTTACAATCACTACAAAAGAATCTTCAAAAACCAAGATGTTAAAGATGACGATACAGAGATCTCCAAGTCTAATATTCTTCTTATAGGACCTACCGGAAGCGGAAAAACACTTATGGCTCAAACAATTGCCAGAGTATTGAATGTTCCTATTGCTATTGCGGATGCAACGAGTCTTACAGAGGCAGGATATGTAGGCGAGGACGTCGAGAACATTCTAACCAAACTGCTCCAAGCCGCTGACGGGGATGTCGAGAAGGCACAAAGAGGGATAGTCTTTATTGATGAGATTGACAAGATATCTCGTATGAGTGAAAACCGCTCAATCACCCGTGACGTATCCGGTGAAGGTGTTCAGCAGGCACTTCTTAAGATTATCGAAGGTGCTGTGGTAAATATCCCGCCTAAAGGTGGCAGAAAGCACCCTAACCAGGAGTTTATTGCCGTTGATACGACAGGTATTCTTTTTATCTGCGGCGGTGCATTTGACGGTCTTGATGAGATATTAAAGAAAAAACAGGGTGAAAACGTCCTTGGTTTCGGTCATGAAAAGAAGAGCAAGAGCGAGCATAAACTGAGCTACGATATGGTAGAACCTGACGACTTGGTCAACTACGGTCTAATTCCTGAGCTTGTAGGCCGTCTTCCTATAATAGCTTCTTTAAACGAGATAACAGAAGATGACATGGTACGCATATTGACTGAACCGAAAAACTCGATTATAAAGCAGTATAAGAAACTCTTCTCTATAGACAATGTTGAGCTAAACTTTGAAGAAGATGCGCTAAGGGCAATAGCTAAGAAATCTATAAAAAGAAAAACCGGTGCTCGTGGACTTCGCGCAATTTTGGAAGAGAATATGATAGATATCATGTATGAACTTCCGGAATACAGCGGTTATGAAGTTTTAATAACAAAAGCGGTAATAGACGAGGGAGAGCCTCCAGTCTATATCAAAAAACACTCTAAACAAATAGCATAAGGCAAGAATAATGATACTTAATAAACTAGTTGGACTATTTTCAAATGATCTCTCTATAGATCTGGGAACTGCAAACACAATCGTAATAGCAAAAGGCAGAGGCATTATAATCAACGAGCCATCCGTTGTTGCCGTAAAAACTGAAAAATACGGTAGACAGAGAGTTTTAGCCGTGGGTCAGGAAGCAAAAGAGATGGTCGGTAAAACTCCGGGCAACATCAAAGCTATTCGTCCAATGAGGGATGGAGTTATTGCAGACTTTGATATGACAGAGAAAATGATAAGAAAGTTTATTGAAAAAGCTCACGGAAGATCGTCTCTTATCAGCCCTAGAATCATCATCTGTGTACCGTACGGTCTGACACAAGTTGAGCGTAAAGCCGTTCGTGAATCAGCTCTTAGCGCTGGTGCAAGGGAAGTTTACCTTATTGAAGAGCCGATGGCAGCAGCAATAGGAGCAGGTATTGAAATACGTGAGCCTCAAGGAAATCTAGTAGTCGACATCGGTGGCGGAACTACTGAGATAGGTGTAGTTTCACTAGGAGGTCTTGTTCTCTCAAAATCTATCCGTACTGCCGGAGATAAGATAGACCAAGCGATTGTAAACTTCATAAGAAAAAAGTACAATCTTCTTATAGGCGAGAGAGTTGCCGAAGAGATCAAAATTGCAATAGGAACAGCTGTTCAGCTAGATGAAGAGCTAAAGATGGTAATCACAGGCAGAGACCAGGTTGAAGGACTTTTAAGCTCTGTCGAACTGACTTCAGAAGATGCTAGAGAAGCTATGAGGGACCCTCTTAAAGAGATAGGTGAAGCTCTGCGTGACGTATTAGAGCAGATGCCACCTGACCTAGCTGGTGATATCGTAAACCACGGTATTATATTGACAGGCGGCGGAGCCCTTATTCGTCAACTTGACAAATTCTTGGCAGATATAGTAAAAATTCCTGTTTATGTTGCCGACGAACCGCTTCTGGCAGTCGCTCGCGGAACAGGACGCGCACTTGAAGAGATAGATCTGCTACAAGAACTATTTGAAAATGAATAAGGGTTTACTCGGATTCTTCACGATGTTTACCGCACTCCTTGTGGGTGCGCTATACTACACTAATGTCATTCAGGCGCCTTTTATTTCAGCCCTAAACAACATAAAATCAAACTACCACGCATCTACCCAATTTATACAAAAGCAGATAGAAAAACATTTTTTTCAAGCTAGCCACATAGACGAGCTTAATGAAAAGCTTAAAAAGTATGAGAACAACCATCTCGTCATACAGCAGTTATCCTCGCAAATAAACGATTTTTTTATTGAAAACAACTCTACATTTTCAGTAGATCCCAGGGTTGAACTAGTTAGAACCCTCTCTTACCAAAAGTTCGGCGATTTAAACAGAATATGGCTTGAAGTAGATGACTATAACGCTTCTCGTGTTTACGGACTCGTATACCAAGATCTTGTCGCAGGGATAGTAATATCTAATGAAGGAAGAGCATTGGGGCTTTTAAACAGAGATATAAAGAGCTCCTACGCAGTTTATATCGGTGAAGAGAGAGCACCGGGCATTGCTCACGGAAACAGTGCAGAGCATCTTGTAGTAAAATTTATACCTGCCTGGCACCACATAAAAAAGGGTGATGAAGTGATAACTTCAGGTCTTGACGAGATATTTTTTAAAGGACTCAAAGTTGGAAAGGTACTATCGGTAACATCATCGCAGGGGTATCAAAATGCTGTTATAGAGCCATATTACAAGGCTAATGACCCAAACTATTTTCACATAATAAAAAAGATAAAATAAAACTCTAAAACTCATCAAATATTAAGTGCTTTTTACCTATAATAAACAAATTTTTTATGTACTAACAAAAAAGGTAAACAATGCCAAAACGCACCGATA
>JBFEYZ010000067.1:0-9167 GCA_041561855.1 Sulfurimonas sp.
AAGTAATAAGACCTTATACTTTCGACCTTCAACAAAAGTGGGTTCTTAGCTCAGTTGGTTAGAGCCCTCCGCTCATAACGGAGTGGTCGAGTGTTCGAGTCACTCAGAACCCACCACTTGTTTACCGCACTTTCAAGCGTTTTTCAAATCACTCAATTTTTTATATTTGTTAAGTCTATTATTTATATATATTGTAGATTATTATAAACTTCATCGGCAATATGTGACTCTACTTCTGCTTTAAGGGCTATTTAACCAAGCAGAGCCAACATACTGTCCTTTAGAATTTAGTATGCTATTATTTAAAAGCAATTATTATGTGCGGAAAGTATCAAGTTTGGTATTTAATTCATTTGTTAATCTATTTAGGTGTTCAGATGCTGCTGAAATCTCTTCAACGCTTCTTGCATTTGCAGAAGAGATTTCATTTATTTCTGTAACCCTTTCTACTATAACTTCAATATCTTTACCGGTTTTTTCAAAGTCTGCCACTGTTTTATCGCTGGCTTTTACTGCTTCGTTAACTAACTCAACAGTTGAGTTTATTTTATCTTCAACATCTTGTGCAATATTGGTAAGCTCTTGAATTTCATTTGAGTTATTTATCATTTGACTTGAAGCTTCATTAATAGATTGAACAACTACATTTATAGTTGCATTTATTTCTGCTAATGTCTTTTGTGTTCTCTCTGCCAGTTTTCTGACTTCATCGGCAACAACTGCAAAGCCACGGCCATGTTCACCTGCACGAGCTGCTTCTATTGCTGCATTTAAAGCAAGAAGATTTGTTTGATCCGCAATGTCAGATATAATAACCAAAACTGTTTTTACTTCTTCCGCATCTTTAGATAATGTTTCCATATTATTAGAGAGCTCTGCTTCTGTTTTAGCTGTTTCATGAACTTTTGATGTCAAAGATATAATATCATCTCTAGCAGTTTCAAGGTTTTCGTTTGCTTTAATAATATCCTTTTTACTTTCTTGCGCATCTTGTATAGCAGTCGTAATTTCAGCTTGTATCTCTTTTGCTTGTGTAGTAGTATCATTCACAATTCCAACTGAGTTTTCGACATTATTGCCAACACTATGTGATGTAGTAGAAAGTTCGTGAGAGATAGAAGCATTTTCATGACTTGTTTCTTTAACTGAACTTATCGTAGTTTGAACTTTTTCAATAAATAAATTTACATTATTTGCTACTTGGCTTAGTTCATCTTTTGCTTTTACAATAACTCGTTTTGTAAGGTCACCGTTCCCTTTTGATAAGTCCTCTGTTATTTCAAGCATCTTTGAAATAGAGTTTAAAATATTGCTTGAAATCAAAATAGCAAGAGAGACAGATACTATAACTGAAATAACTACCGAAAAAATAGAACGGGATACAATTGATTTCTTTTGCTCATTCATATTTTCAGTTGCTTCAAGAACTTCTTCTTTAATTGATGCAATTATTGTTTCTATGTCAGTTCCAATATTTCCGGCTATAGAGTCTATTTCATTATCTAGTGCTGCCCACTGCTCATCTGAAGCACGAGCTTCAACCATACCCTTGAGTTTTGTTTTTATTACAGGTTCAAGTTTTTCAAGCGCGGTAACTACAGCTTTTGCTTTTTTGTGTTCAACATCAGTATCTGCTGCATCTAAGAACTTAGCTTTTATATTGTTGAAATTTGAAAAAAGATCATCTATCTCTTTTATTCTTTCATCAGAAACAGAACCTTCATCTTTATCTATAATAACATCCATGGCCATTAAAGTAATGGCTGTATTCAATTGATTTATATCTTTTGCTAACGTGATCTGTTCAAAACGCTCTACTTGTTCATTTCCTGTTGCTATCAGAGATTCTGTCTGTATGTAGTTATCTAACACATAAATGATAAAAGCAATAATCGGTATTGCTATTAGCATAAAAATTTTTGCTTTTATTGACACGTTGTTTAGAAGGCTCATATTGTTATTCCTGTATTATATTTGCCAGATTATAATGATATTAAAATAAATAGGATATAAAAAACAAATTTTAATTAACTTATGAAAAATTATTAGCTTTATCTGGGAGGGGTATGAGTGCTTTTTTAGAGGCTTTGGCAATAAGTAGAACTATAAAACGATTGTGATGTTATGTACCTGCTCTTAAGAAAAACTAACATAAACTCTCTCTTCTTCGTTTATTTCCAGGTTTTTTAAAATATTTATAATCGGCTCGCACATATCAAGATGAAAATAGATGCTCTTTAAACTATTTATCCATTGGCTGAATTCTTCTAAAGAGAACTCTTCTAGTATTTTATCATCATCATAAGAATAATCCAGCAAGATGATTTTATCTTTGTTTCTTTTCCAAGAATAATCTTCATTATTGTATCCCTGCCAGTTATTATATACAGTCTCACTAAGTAAAAAACCTTCATCTTTGTAATAACTTGCAATAGGTATTTTTACTTCATAATAGTTTCCATCACTGCCGCTAATACTGTAATCTAATGCCATTTACATCCTTGTATAAGCAAGGTATTGTTTTGATTATATCATAAGTTTTTTATAGCAAAAGTATAGTAAAACAAATGCTTATACAAAAAAATTAGATTCTTTTATTATTTCTTTCTATAATGCGACATAAAGTAGTTAAAAGAGTGTTTTAGTGCTTTGCTTGTCAACTCTGCAAACTCTTTTGCTTCTTTAAAGTTTTCTCCTGCCTTGCTTGAAAGAGTGTCAAATTTTTTGTGCGCATCTTTATAGAGAGCTTCTAGCTCTTTTGCACCTATGTCAAACTGCTTCTTGCCTTCTTGAGTTAGATGCGAACTTGCTTCTCTAAGCTCATCTATCTCTTTTTGGAACTTAATTAACTGTTTTTTTGCCTCTTCGATCATTTCATCTTTTTTCATGACATTACACCTTTTTATTAAGCTGTCTTAATTATATAGAAAGTCTCTTAAAAAAAGATATTTGCATCGAAACTATCTATAAGATAATTATTTCAAGAATTTGTCGTGCAAAATGATACAATTGCATTATGATTAGAGAAAAACTTATAAATATCGTTATAGAGTGTCGTGAACTTTTTTTACAAGGCTATCACGCAGATAAAAATGTTCAATATAAAGGTACAGTCGATCTCGTGACAGAGTATGACGTGGCTATAGAGGAACGTTTGAGTAAAAGTCTGCAAGAGGCATTTCCCGACTTTGAAATAATCGGAGAAGAGAGCACAAAAGAGATCACGCATCCTAAAAAAGCGATCTATATAGACCCTATTGATGGAACTACGAACTTCATACATGGATTGCCGTTTTGTGCTATTTCAGTCGGCATCTGGGAAGATGGCAGAGCAATAGCCGGTGTAGTTTACAATCCTGTACTGGATGAGTGTTTCAGCGCAGAGCTGGGCGGCGGCGCATATTTAAACGAGAAGCGTATATATGTCTCAAAACAGGATGATTTTCAGCAGTCACTTATAGTCACAGGGTTTCCTTATACTAAAGTCAACAAGGGAGAAGATTATGAGTGGGTTCTTCGCACAATGGCAAATCTTCTTCCATTGACTAGAGATATACGCAGAACAGGTTCTGCTTCTATTGATCTATGCTATGTAGCATGCGCAAAGTTTGAAGCCTACTATGAATGCAACCTTAAACCGTGGGATGTGGCGGCAGGTTTATTGATTGTTGAAGAGGCAGGTGGAAAAGTATCAAACGAAAAGGGTGAAGAGTACAGACTCGGTGAGCATATTATTTTAAGCAGTAACACTCTTGTGCACGACAAACTTTTAAAAGAGGTTAAAAAACTATAATTTAATATAGGCTGGGCACCATTCTGTAGCCTACTGCATAGATGCTCTCAATAGAGTTTTCAGGAAGCTTTTTTCTTAGTTTTGAGACAAGTTTTCTTATATTTACAATATCTAGATTTTCGTTAAGCTCGCTGTAGTGATTCGTTATATCTTCGTTTGAGTGTATCATACCTATCTTATCACTAAGAAGTTGTAAGAATATGATCTCGTACTTTGTTAATGTAACCATATTTCCGTGTACAAGCAGTATATTAGTGTCTTTGTTGAAGGTGCATGAGCCGTTTAGTTTTACTAATGAAGGGTTTTTGTTTACTACCTCTTTCGTATTATTTAATGCGCTTAACTTTTTAGATGCATTTAGAAGCACCTTTAACAAGTCTTGGTAATCTATAGGTTTTTTTATAAACTGCTCTATACCAAGGTTTATTAAAGGCAGCAGATATTTAGTGTCATCATACGCAGATACTATTATTACAATCTGATCTGGATTTATATTGTAGATACTCTCTACAAGTTCAACGCCATTAACACGTGGCATCTGAATATCAGATAGAATTATGTCGTAGTACTTCGACTCTTTTTGGTAGTACTCTTTATATTTTCTAATGGCCTCTTCACCGTTTGCCGCGCTGTGAACCTGATTGAAAAAGGTTTTCAAAATATCTCTAGTATTGTCTCTCAAATCATCATGATCCTCTGCAAAAAGGATTGATAAACCTTTTGTGTGCGTCAATAACTCTTTAGAATTTAGCATATTAGTCACTTTTTCTATTTTTTGATAAAATAATTATATCTTTTATTTTACAGAATATTCAATAAAATAAGATATTATTTTAAGAAAAGAGAATTAATGAAACTTATAATTAACGGTGACACAAAAGAATTCCAGAAAAATATGACTTTAAAAAGAGTTATCGAGGAACTAAATTTAGATGGTAAAGTTATGGCTGCTGCCGTAAATATGGAGATAGTAAAACAAAACAACTGGGAGAGTTGTGTTTTAAAAGATATGGATAAGCTGGAGCTACTCGACTTTGTCGGCGGGGGCTGATTCTACGGCTACGACAGCAATGGCGTACTCTCCATCATGCGTTATTGAGAGACTTATATCTCTGATATTAAATTTTTTTAAAAGCTTTTCTGAGACTCTTAAATTTGGAGCTCCGTTTTTTGTCTTATAAATAAGTATGTCATGAAAACCGCACTCTGAGCCAATCCCGACTCCAAGAGCTTTGGAACAGGCCTCTTTTGCAGCCCAAAAACCAGAAGCGGTCTTGTAGTTTTTTACAAGCTCAACTTCTTCTTCACAGAGAAACCTTTGAAGAGCTTTTTGTCCAAAGCGCTCCATAAAGTCTCTCATACGAGATGTTTTTATAAGGTCTATACCTATCATCTACTGAATTACAAATTCTGTAAAGTATATGCTTTTTACGCTTCCGTCAGTTATCATAGAGTTTAGAGTGTCTACGATCTGCTCGGAAACTTTCTGTTTCCCTTTTTTAGAAGATATCTCTTCTAGTGTCTTAGATGTTAAGATCCTGATAATTCTGTCTCTTATTACAGGGGACTTGTTGTCAAGCTCAACGCTTAACTCTTTCCCGTCAAGTTCTAAAGAGATAGTAGCTTTTAGGTAGCGGCGACCAGCATCGCTTTTTAAGTTGACCGTGAAAGTATCAAGCGGGTATAAAATACCTATTTCGCTCAGTTTTCTGGAAACTGTATCTTCAGAGTCTCTAGCGGCTCTGTATGAAGTGCTTTGCTGTTGAGCCTGAGGAGCTGTTTGTTGCACACTTGCAGCTTTTTCATCATCGCTCAATAAAAGAACAGTCACTATCGCACCGCCGATGACAATAAGTACCAAGACCGTAATGATTATTATCATTAACAGCTTGTTTGACTTTTTCTTTTCCTCTTTACTCTCTTCTTTGCTTTCTTCATCAGCCATAGTTCTTCCTTGATTTTTATTTTGCTAGTATATCAAAAAAAATATTATTTTATAAGCAACTGCTATCAATCACAAATTGTTATATTTAGAGCTTTTATGATCTCTTCAAATATAGGTCCTGCCTGACGGTCGATGTCGTCGTGGTATTCGATTACGACAACTTCTTTTTTATTAGATATGTTACAAGTATATGTTTCAGGCTTTGTTCTGTATTTTGAAGTTATCTCATCAATTGTTGAACATACCAGTTTCCCTTCCTCTTTGCCCTCGTATGCGATTGATAATTTTGCAAATTTCTCTTCGCTTCTTACTTTAGCGTCCATATTGTATTGGTTCCCTTATTTAATTTTTTAGATTATACAATGAATAGGTTAAAACAGATTTTAATACAGATACAATCAGTACCACTCAAGCAGTTTTGTAACTTCATCGACGACAAATGTCTTGATATTGGATTTTTCAAGAGGTTTTTTAGATACAAGCGCTTTTGATATATTCTGCATACTTGCTTCTTTAAGTCTTACATCCATGCCATAAACATCTCTAACATCGCCGACAAGAGAGACTTCGCCTATGAAAACCGTTTGTTTGGATATTGCACGGTTTCTAAAACTGCTTATGATTGCCGCCAAAATTGCCAAATCCGCTGAAGTCTCGCTTATTTTAATTCCGCCCGTAATATTTATAAATACATCATAGCCGGATAGAGGGATCTCTAGTTTCCTCTCTAAAAGTGCAAGAAGCATATTTAATCTATTTGTATCAAAACCGGTTGCCTGTCTTTTTGAGTTTGGAGTGTGAGACTCAGAGACAAGCGCTTGGACTTCAAGTATGATAGGACGCGAGCCTTCCATTATTACCGTCAAAGCAGAGCCTGCCTGTTCCGAGTTGCGGTTGAAAAAGCGTGATGCCACGTCTGTCGCAGAGACAAGTCCGTCGCTTCTCATCTCAAAAACACCTATCTCGCTTGTAGGCCCGAAACGGTTTTTAAATCCTCTTAGAATTCTAAGCTCCTGCGAGGAGTCGCCCTCAAAATATAAAACGGTATCGACCATATGTTCTAAAACTCTCGGCCCTGCAATTGATCCCTCTTTTGTGATATGTCCTATTATGAAGATAGCTATGTTTTTGTCTTTTGCTATACGCATCAGTTCGAATGTGATCTGTCTTACCTGTGTAACTGAACCTGGAGCCGAGGATATGTTTTCAGAGTAGAGCGTTTGAATGGAGTCTATGATTAAAAAGTCATAATCTCTATGTTCAAGTTCAACCAATACCTGCTCAAGTCTTATCTCGCTAAGCAGATACAAAGAGTCATGATTTGCACTTAGCCTATTTGCACGAAGCTTTATCTGTCCTGCAGATTCTTCTCCCGTTACGTAAAGTACATTTTGTCCACCCGAAGCTATATCTCCTCCAACTTTTAGAAGCAAAGTGGATTTTCCAACGCCTGGACTTCCGCCGATGAGTGTGAGAGAACCGGGAACAACTCCACCGCCCAGCACCATGTCAAGTTCTGCATTCTTGGAGCTGAATCTATATATCTCTTCCTCTTTAATATCGTTAATGCTTTGCGCCTTCGCAGATGAGCCGGAAGCTGATTTTGTCTGTTTAGCAACCTCTTGCTGATGCTCGTTAAGCTCTATAAATGAGTCCCAAGCTCCGCAGTTTGTACATTTTCCCATCCATCTTGGAGTAGTAAGTCCGCAGTGCTGGCACTCAAAGAGAATCTTTTTTTTGGACATATTTATTGGCCTTTTTGAGGTTTTTGAAGAATTATACACTTATAGTTTTTAAGATATTAAATATATGACAAATTGTCATATTTGCTGTAATTCTCCTGTAATAAATGACATATAAAATTTAGCCGTAAAAAAAGATTTTAGGAGATTAAAATGAGTGATCTGTTGATTAAGTTTGAGGCGCCGGTTTTTTATATGCTCTCGTTTGTTTGGGTTGGAGTGATTGCAACGTATATGAGTATATCGTTTATGCTAATAACAGATTCACTCTATTAAGGCTAATTGTTACATGAAAAAACTCTCAGTTAAGATCCAGGTTTTACTACTTATTACAATTTCGTTAACACTGCTTGCAGCAATAGCGACATATGTATCAAGCTCAAAAAGTAAAGATGCTCTTTTAAAGAACAGTTATGCAAATTTAACTACCGTCAGAGACGTAAAAAAGTCTCAGATCGAAGCTTTTTTTAAAAATTGCATAAGAGATATCGATGTGCTGGCAAACAGCAACAATCTTCAAAACATAACTTGGGATCTATTAAGTGTTTATGATGACTTGGAAGTCAGAGAAAATAAGCCGTTCCCTGTTAATGACCCGTCTGCAAAAGAGGAGAGGCTACCGCATGAGGTATATTTTCAAAAATATTTAAAAGAGTATAAATACAGCGATATTTATGTTATCGCCGCAAAACACGGGCACGTGATATACTCTGCTAAAAAAGAATCCGACTATGGTACAAACCTGACGTACGGCCCATTAAAAGATAGTGCTCTTAGCCAAGTATATAAAAAGAGTCTTCAAAACAAGCGCCCGACTTTTAGTGACATGACACCTTATCCGATGAGCGGAAATCTGCCTACTATGTTTATAGCTACACCTGTAGTTGTAAATGCTGAAGTCAAAGCTGTTTTAGTCTTTAAGATCAATAACGATTCAATTAAAAAAATAATGCAGTATCGAAAGGGGTACGGAAAATCTCAGGAGGATTATCTGGTGGGTACTGATAATCTTATGAGAAGCGACAGTTTTTTAGACCCGAAAAACCACTCCCTTGAAGCATCTTTTGCAAATTCTGCAGCAGGCAGTGTTGATACCGAGGCTTCAAGAGAAGCTTTAGCCGGTAAAACAGATACTAAAATAGTAATTGACTACAACGGCAATTCGGTGCTATCATCTTTTAGCGAAATCGGCGTCGGCGAAGATTTCAAATGGGCAATACTCTCAGAGATAGACGAATCAGAGGTTTTGGAGGTTCCAAACGCCATTAGAAATGCATTGGCAATGAACTCGCTAATCCTTCTTGCAGTAATAATCGCAACAGCTCTGTTTCTGGTCAACAGAAGCGTGGTAAAACCGATAGAGAGATTTAAAGAGACACTTACGAACATAGGGAACAATAAAAACCTGACTCTTGTTGTAGATGAAAATGCTCCTCTTGAACTCTCCCAGATGGCAGGAAGTTTCAATAATCTTATGAGAGAATTAAAAGACCTCATAGACGTCTCCAAGCAGTCTTCAAGCGAGAACGCATCCATCTCCCATGAACTCTCTACTACGGCAATGGGAGTGGGAGAGAATGTAGAGAAGTCTGTTCTAGTCATTGATGAGGCTACCAAAAAAGCAAACAGCATCAAAGATGAGATAGCCCAGGCGATAAGCGATGCACAGGAGAGTAAAAAAGAGATC
>JBFEYZ010000068.1:0-8993 GCA_041561855.1 Sulfurimonas sp.
ATCTTAACAGCTCTCCGTCCTCACTAGCAAGAACGATCGTCGGCTTATACTCTGCAGAGATATGATCGTTAATCATTAAACGAGTTTTACCTGTAAGCTCATCGTACTGCTCCGTAGCAGTTGTTCCGCTGATAATATCTTCAAACTTAACAATACCGTTCGTCTCAGATATGATTGGGTTAGAGTATGGATCCCACTCTGCAATAACAGTTGATTCATCACTCTTAGGCTTAGCAATAATAGATTTAGGATCTACAACTGCGTCATCTTCCGCAACGATTACAGAACCACGTGCTATATAGTGACGTACAGCTTCACGGTTGTTTGAATCTACGACAGTAGCGAAAAGGCCTTTTTCAACTACTTCATAACCAGCTTTTAGACCTTCAAATCTCTCTAAATAGTCACCTTTAAGAAGGAAGTACTTAACAACTCCATCCTCTTTTGCAAATATTTTCTGTGTAACTGGAGCACCGTTTGCGACAAGAACTTCAGATGCGTATGGGATACGGCTTGGAACATTCCAACCATCTTTAATCGTCTCAACAATTGACTCAAGCTCTTTTACCTCAGATCCGCTTTCGTACGGGAAGTAGTATTTACCCTCTATTTGACCGCCGACACCTGCTAGTTCATTAGGCTTAGCTATCTCATTTTTACGTAATACATAACGAACAGTATCTGTTTTTGAAATTACACTTATGATAACTTCGTCATGAACCGTTTGAATCTCAACTTTACCTGCGAAAGGAGCTTTAATTTTCGGTTCAACCAATAGTACTGCAGCATTTCTACGGTTAGCAACTATATTTTTACCCTCTTTTGAAGCGTAAGTTTTAAGGTTGTAATAACGTATAAAGCCCTCTTTTTCAGCAATAACCTGTCTCTCTTGAGCGGTTGACGATGCTGTTCCACCGACGTGGAATGTTCTAAGAGTAAGCTGTGTACCAGGCTCACCGATAGACTGAGCGGCTATAATACCGACAGCCTCGCCTTTACGAACAATATGACCAGTTGCAAGGTTGACACCGTAACAAAGAGCACAGATACCGTTTTCACTTTTACATGTTGTCGGTGTTCTGATATACGCTGTTTTAATGCCGGCTTCAGCTATAACTTTAGCGCTTACTTCATCAATTAAAGTTCCCTCTGCAAAAAGTATCTCATTGCTTATAGGGTCGATTACATCATCAGCTAAAACTCTTCCGTTTAGTCTGTCCTCTAACGATTCGATCAGAGTGTTTTGGTCTGAAATATCAGAGATCTCGATACCTTCGTGAGTATGGCAGTCGTGCTCAACAATCTTAACATTTTGAGCAACGTCGACAAGTTTACGAGTAAGGTATCCTGCATTTGCAGTCTTAAGTGCCGTATCGGCAAGACCTTTTCTAGCACCGTGAGTAGAAATAAAGTACTCAACAACGTTTAGACCCTCTTTAAAGTTTGAGATAATCGGAGTCTCGATAATTTCACCACTTGGTTTAGCCATCAATCCCCTCATACCCGCTAACTGACGAATCTGCGCCGCTGAACCACGAGCACCCGAATCTGCCATCATATGAATAGAGTTAAATCCGTTCTTATCGGTTTGTACAAGATCCATCATCTGAGTTGCAAGAGTATTGTTTGTATCAGTCCAAACATCGATAATCTTATTGTATCTCTCTTGTTCAGTTAAAAGACCTGCTTCATACTGCTTTTGAATCTCAAATACTCTGTTTTTAGAATCCGAGATTTTAGCTGCTTTTCCATCCGGAATTTTAATATCATCGATAGATATAGATACTCCAGACTCTGTTGCATGTTTAAAACCTAAGTTTTTAAGTCTATCTAAGAAACCTGCTGTGATACCAATACCACCATGCTTTTGAACATAATCAACCAGCTCGTTGATAGCTTTTTTCTTCATTACTCTGTTCCAAAGTTCTGATGGAACAAAATCCGGCAGAATTGCTTTTAACAACATACGTCCTGCAGTTGTGTGGATAATTCTACCCTCATCCCTTGTTCTTACTTTTGCATGTATATCAAGCGCATCATGCTCAATTGCTATTCTTACTTCATCTACATTTGCAAAAAGTTTATTTGAACCTTTTACGCCGTTTTTCTCTAAAGTAATATAGTAGATCCCAAGAACCATATCCTGAGAAGGCGTTGCAATCGCTTTACCTGATGCAGGCAGAAGAATGTTCATAGACGCCATCATTAATACTTTTGCTTCTGCTATAGCAGCCGAGCTAAGCGGTACGTGAACAGCCATCTGGTCACCGTCGAAGTCCGCGTTAAATGCAGCACAAACTAACGGGTGAAGCTGAATAGCCTTACCGTCAATAAGCTTAGGATGGAATGCTTGAATCGAGAGCTTATGAAGCGTAGGAGCACGGTTAAGAAGTACCGGATATCCGTCAACTATCTCTGCTAGACATTCCCACACTTCATTTGTTTTGTCTTCTATCATCTTTTTAGCAGCTTTAACAGTTGTCGCATAACCTTTATCTTCTAGTTTTGCAATCAAATGAGGCTTAAATAACTCAAGAGCCATCTTTTTCGGTAATCCACACTCATCCATAGCTAAAGATGGACCGACGACGATTACAGAACGTCCAGAGAAGTCAACACGCTTACCTAGAAGGTTTTGTCTAAAACGACCCTGCTTACCTTTAATGATCTCACTTAATGATTTCAATGGACGCTTATTTGCACCTTTTACGGCATTAGCACGACGACCGTTGTCAAATAGTGCATCTACCGACTCTTGAAGCATACGCTTCTCGTTTCTTACAATAATTTCAGGTGCTTCAAGCTCCACAAGACGCTTAAGACGCTGATTACGGTTAATAACACGGCGATATAGGTCATTTACGTCTGAAACAGCAAATTTACCTCCGTCGAGAGAAACAAGCGGTCTTAGATCCGGCGGAAGAACAGGCAGAACCGTCAACATCATCCATGCAGGATTATTGCCAGAGTTTAAAAATGACTCGATTACTTTTAATCTCTTAGCGATAATTTTTGTCTTTGCTTCACTTTTTGTAAGCTCAATTTCCTCTTTTAGCTGAGTAAACGCGTCAACCAGGTCGATCGAATCAAGAAGATCACGAACAACTTCACCGCCCATACGAGCTTTAAAGCCTAATTCGCCAAATCTTGATACTAAAGTACGATACTGCTCCTCATTTAAAACGTCATATTTTAAAACAGGTGTCTTTGCTTCTGCGTCATAATACGCTTCGCCGCCCTCTTCTACTATATACGCCTCATAATAGAGTACACGCTCAAGATCTTTCATCTTAATGCCTAAAAGCGTACCTATACGTGAAGGAAGTGAGCTAACATACCAGATGTGTGCAACAGGCGTTACAAGCTCTATATGCCCCATTCTGACACGGCGAACTTTAGTACTAGTTACTTCAACGCCACATTTCTCACAGACAACGCCTTTATAACGCATCTTTTTATATTTGCCGCACAGACACTCATAATCTCTTACAGGACCGAAAATCTTAGCACAAAAAAGTCCGTCACGCTCAGGTTTGAGTGTACGATAGTTAATGGTTTCAGGCTTTTTTACCTCACCGTGACTCCATGATAAAATCTTATCCGGAGCAGCTAAACGAAACTGTATCTGTTTAATATCCGTCGGTCTGTTCTCTTCAGTCACTTCAATAGCTACTAATTTACTCATTGTCTTCTACCTCGTCAAATATTTCTACATCAAGAGCTAAAGATTGTAGCTCTTTTGTCAATACAAATAGCGTCTCCGGGATACCAGATTCCGGAACCAATTCACCTTTTGTAATCGCTTTGTAAGCGCGAACACGTCCATCAACATCATCAGATTTGATTGTTAGCATCTCTTTAAGTACTGCACTTGCACCGTAAGCTTCAAGAGCCCAAACCTCCATCTCACCGAATCTTTGACCACCAAATAGTGCTTTACCGCCGACAGGCTGTTGAGTTACAAGCGAGTATGGACCTGTTGAACGTGCGTGTATCTTCTCATCAACCAAGTGATGAAGCTTAAGCATATACATATAACCTACGTTTACACGCTCTTTAATTCTTTCACCGGTTAAACCGTTATAAAGAACTGTTTTACCGTCAGTGTCCATCTTAGCAAGATTAAACAGCTTCTCAAACTCTTCAGGGTTTACACCTTCAAAAATAGGAGATGCAAACTTAACCCCTTTTGACCAGTCGCGTGCGAAATGAAGAAGTTCATCGTCACTCATCTTTCCGATAACAGCTTTTGCGTTCATCATACCTGCAACATCTGATATCTCTATCATTTTTGAACGGATATTTTGAATAAAATCTTTTTGTTTAGTGTTAAACTCTTCTAAGATTTGATTTCCAAGCTCACGGCCCGCCATTCCTAGGTGCATCTCTAAAATCTGTCCTATATTCATACGAGAAGGAACACCAAGAGGATTTAGACAAACATCAACGCTTCTTCCATCTTCCATATATGGCATATCTACTTCTGGAACAATAGTGGATACTATACCCTTGTTTCCGTGGCGTCCTGCCATTTTATCACCGACTTTTAGCTGGCGTTTCGTAGCGATGTAAACTTTTACGTACTTCACAACACCGTTTGGAAGTATGTCGTCTTTTTCCAAGATATTTAACTTCTCTTCATGCTCATCACGGAAAAGTCTCTTCTCTTTTTGGAAATAGTTTTTCGTCTTATTGTACTCTGATTGAATCTCTTCGCTAAAAGATTTTATAATAGCATTCATAGCGAAACGATTTACTTCAACAAGATCTTTACCGTCTATGATATCACCGGCTTTATAGCTTGTATTTCCGATTTTAATATCAGCAATAAGAGGCTCTTTTGTTAAAAGCTTAGTAACTCTTAACATCTCCTCTTTATCTATCATAAGAAGTCTGTCATAGTGTTCACGCTCTAAATAATCACGTTCCTCTTTTTCAAGTTCAAGTGCGCGTGCATCTTTGTCATAACCTTTTTTCGTAAAGATCTTGACATCAACTACTACACCTTCCATGCTTGGAGGACAATATAATGATTTGTTTATAACATGGCCTGCTTTTTCACCAAAAATAGCACGAAGTAGACGCTCTTCAGGAGTAGGTTTTACTTCACCTTTTGGAGAAACTTTACCGACAAGAATCATGCCGCCTTTAACGTTTGTACCGATTTTAACGATACCGCTGTCGTCAAGGTGAGCAAGTTCATCATCTCTAACATTAGGAATATCACGAGTTATCTCTTCAACACCGTGCTTTAACTCTCTTGCTTCAACTTCTTTCTCATATATATGGACAGACGTAAATGCATCTTTACGGATCAATCTCTCTGAGATAACAATAGCATCCTCGAAGTTATATCCGTTCCAAGGCATAAATGCAACCATTGCATTAACACCAAGAGCAAGCTCTCCTTGATCCATATTTGGACCGTCTGCAATGATTTGTCCCGCTTCTACTCTCTGCCCGATTTTAACAATCGGTTTTTGTGCAAATGCAGTATTCTGGTTTGTACGAAGATTTTTTTGTAAAGGATAATAATCTATATATATCTCTCCATCTTCTTCACCCATTACATATATATGTTTTCCGTCAACTTTCTCTACAACTCCTGCGCGCTTAGCTTTTACACATTCCCACGAGTCACGTGCCACTAGCTTTTCAACGCCGGTTCCGACCATCGGAGCATCGCATTTGATCAACGGCACTGCTTGACGCTGCATGTTTGAACCCATAAGCGCACGGTTAGCATCATCATGCTCCAAAAACGGAATAAGTGAAGCTGCAACACCGACAACCATATGAGAAGAAAGGTCGGCATATTCACACTCAGCTACAGGGCGGTGTAAAATTTCGCCGTCCATTCTTGTAACTACCAGCTTATCTATAAATTGACCATTCTCATCCAACTTATTTGATGCTGCGGCTATCTTTTTGCCCTCTTCTTGTGTTGCCGTAAGATAAACAACCTCGTTTAGAATCTTTCCGTCTTTCATAACTTTATATGGAGCTTCAATAAAGCCGTGCTCGTTAACTTTCGAGTAAGTCGCAAGCGTATTGATAAGACCGATGTTTTGACCCTCCGGAGTCTCAATAGGACAAATTCTTCCGTAGTGAGTAGGGTGAACGTCACGAACTTCAAATCCTGCACGCTCTTTAATCAGACCACCCTCACCGAGTGCCGATAAACGACGTTTGTGGGTTACTTCTGATAGCGGGTTAGTCTGATCCATAAACTGTGACAACTGACCGCCTGAGAAAAACTCCATAATTGTCGAAGTAATCATCTTTGAGTTGATCAGATCATGAGGCATTAGCTCATTCATAGGTCCGCTCATAGTAGAGAGCTTGTCACGAATTGCTTTTTGCATTTTAATCAGACCATTGTGTAGCTCATTTCCTAATAGCTCACCGATTGAACGAATACGGCGGTTTCCTAAGTGATCTCTATCGTCAATATGACCTAGTCCGTTTTTAACTTTAATAACATATTTTACAGACTCGATAATATCTTCATGAGTAAGAACCGTTATGTACTCAGGAATATTAAGACCTAGTTTGTGGTTCATTTTCATACGGCCGACTTTTGTCAGGTCATATCTCTCAGGATCAAAGAAAAGCTGATTTACGAAAATCTTTGCAGCCTCTTTAGTTACAGGCTCTCCCGGTCTCATTACTTTATAGATACGGATTGCTGAGAGGTCATTCTCGTCTTCAATATCTTCTGTCTGCTTAAGCAGCTTCAGAGAGTCTGCATCCGCATTGAACGCATTGATAATAGAACTGTCAACACCGTCAGCCAAATCATTTGCGATACTGAAGTTTTTTACACCGATTTCGCTCATTTTCTTTAGCTTGTTCTCATCTATGCGAGTCATTGCGTCAAAAAGAACTTCACCTGTTTCAGGATCAATAATAGGCTTTGCCAAATAGCGGTCAAGAAGTACTTCAAGAGGGTATTCGACCTCTTGTAGACCATCTTCGATAAATTTTTGCGATTTTTTAGCAGATAGTCTTTTGCCTGAAGCTAAAAGGATATTGCCGTCTTTATCGATAAGGTCGTAAGTTAGTCTTGCAGAATAATCGCTCGGATTAAACGGCATTAAAAACTTATTCTCTATAATGCTTATGTTTTGTATCGGGTAAAATAGTTTTAAAATATCCTGTTTTGAATATCCTAGTGCACGGAACATAATAGTTACAGGAACTTTACGGCGCTTGTTAATTCTCATGTAAAGAATATCTTTTGGATCATACTCAAAATAGAGCCATGAACCGCGGTCAGGAATTATCTGACCTGTATAGATAAGTTTGTTTCCTGAAGTTGTAGACTCTTCTTCTTTGAAAATTACACCAGGTGAGCGGTGAAGCTGGTTAACAACTACTCTCTCCACACCGTTGATAATAAAAGAGGTTCTCTCAGTCATCAAAGGAATATCACGAACAAAAATACTTTGTTCTTTGATATCTTTAACACCTAACTTCTCTTTTGTATTTTCATCTCTATCCCAAAGGACAAGACGAGTTTTCATTCTTAAGCTTACTGCATAAGTAAGACCACGCTCCATACACTCTCTGACTGTATATTTTGGCTTGCCTACTTCACTGCCGATATATTCGACTGTCAATCTGTTTTGAGAGTCATGTATTGGAAAAACTGACTGAAATACTGTCTCTACACCGCTTTGCGCGCGATCTTTTTCATCAAGCATTAAGAACTTGCCGTATGAACTTTGTTGTAGTTGCAATAGGTTTGGTACTTCTATCTGTTGAGGAGTTTTAGAGAAGTCTACACGAAGACGGTTTCCGGAATATAAAGTGTTTAACATTGGCTACCTCGATGAATTGTTTTTAAGGCTTAATCTTAATTGATTAAGGTGTCATGTCCAGGCGTCCCCAGACAATTTTTTGAGCTCAAAATCAGAGCTTATTTTATAGTGCTTATTAACGACATAAGGGCACTTTTACGAAGAGATTAAAATCCATTCGTAAAAGCGCCCAAAAAATGAGGAGCAACAAGGAGAATTATCCCTGCTGCCCCCCTAAAGCAGAAATTATTTAATTTCTACTTTTGCACCAGCTTCTTCAAGTTGCTTTTTAGCATCTTCAGCTGTCTCTTTATCTACGCCTTCTTTGATAGTTGAAGGTACGTTTTCTGTTGCTTCTTTAGCTTCTTTTAGTCCAAGACCAGTAAGAGCACGAACAACTTTAATTACGTTGATTTTCTTATCACCAGCATCAGTGATTATAACATTGAATTCTGTTTGCTCTTCAGCAGCAGCTCCACCAGCAACAGCACCGCCAGCTACAGCAACCGGCTGTGCAGATACGCCGAATTTCTCTTCAAACTCTTTTACCAATTCAGCAAGTTCTAGTACAGAAAGTCCTGAAATAAACTCTAATACATCTTCTTTAGTTATAGCCATAATTTTTCTCCATTATGAAATTTTAATTTTTGATGATTCAATCATCTATTTGTTAAAAGCTATTAAGCTTCCTCTTTTTTTTGTCTTAACGCATCAAGTCCGATTGTAAAGCATGTGATCGGTGCCATCCATGTAGCAGCAAGCATAGCAAGAAGCTCTTCGCGGCCAGGAAGTTTAGCAAACGCTTCAACTTTAGCAGCGTCAGCAGGCTCACGGTCAACATAAGCAGACTTAATCACAAACTTGTCGTTATCTTTAGCGAAATCAGCAGCTATTTTAGAAGTAGCAACCGAGTCAGAACCCCATACTAAAATGTTAGTGTCTTTTAATTCAACACCTGTAAGCTCAGCATTGTTTAGTGCAATAGTCGCTAAAGTATTTTTAACAACTTGAACTTTTGCGTCTTTAGCACGAGCAGCTTTTCTTAAACTTTCAAGTTTAGAAACGCTAAGGCCTTTATAATCACAAAAGATTACACTTTGAGCCTCTTTGAACTCATTTGAAAGTACTTCAATAATTTCAGCTTTTTGTGTTTTTGTCATAGAATATCTCCTTTCCAGACAATACTTCAAC
>JBFEYZ010000069.1:0-8406 GCA_041561855.1 Sulfurimonas sp.
CACCCGGTTGCAAGAGATATTGTTAGAAACGTTGTCGGAAAATATGATGCGGAGATGCTTCCTCAGATGAGAAACTCTATAGCAACAGAGATCGATACCGAGATTAGAGGCAAAATTGAAAAGCTTGAGAATACTCCGGCAGATCTTCAATCTATCCAGCTTCGTGCAATAATTTTGCCTCCAAAAGTCAAAGAGCAGATAGAGAACGTTCAAATTGCAAAGCAGCAGGTTCAAAAAGCTGAACAAGAGGTTCAGCGTGCGGAGCAAGAAGCGCTTAGACGTGCTGCAGAGTCAAGAGGTATTGCCGAAAAAGCAAGAATCGAGGCGCAGGGTCTAGCTGATGCGGTTACTATAGAAGCGGAAGCAAAAGCAAAAGCTAACTACCTTATTTCAAAATCATTGACTCCTGATCTTTTAAAGCTTGAGCAGATCCAGATACAAGGCAAGTTTAACGAGGCTCTTAAAGAGAACAAAGATGCAAAAATATTCTTAACTCCAGGCGGCTCGACTCCAAATATTTGGGTTGATATGAAAGATCCACAAAGAAAAGCATCTTTAGCTAACTGATATGCAAGCGATAATAGATAAAATAGACTGGCAAAAGATCTCTCTTCTGCCTGTCATTGTTCAAGATGTTGAAAGCCGTGAAGTTCTTATGATGGCTTATATGAACAAAGAGGCGCTTGAACTCTCTCTTAGAACAAAAACAGCGCACTACTTCTCACGCTCCAAACAGCGCATCTGGAAAAAAGGTGAGAGCAGCGGACACACTCAGGAGATACGCTCTTTTTATATTGATTGCGATAACGACACCCTTTTAATAAAAGTAGTTCAAAATGGTGTGGCATGCCATACAGGTCGCCGCTCATGTTTCTTTACAGAGCTGGAATCCGGCGAGATTCAAAGCGAAGTTGAAGTGAGCAGCGAAGCACTTTACGGCGTAATTGACACTTTGTATCATACTATCCAAGAGAGAAAAAATGCAGATCCTGAATCTTCATGGACAGCAAAACTGCTCAGCAAAGGCGACAATACGATCTTAAAAAAAGTCGTAGAGGAGGCAGGAGAATTTAGTTTTGCCTATAAAGATAACGATGAGCATGAGATGATATATGAGGCGGCTGATCTGACCTATCATATGCTCGTCGCACTTGCCGCAAAGAACATATCTCCTGACAGGGTAAAGCAGGAGCTTGCACGCAGATTTAATATGAGCGGTATAGCGGAAAAAAAGTCAAGAGACAGTTGATAAATGACGGGAACAATTACTAAATTTATAAATGAACTGATAGTTTATGATTATATTTTATTTGGTTCCCTTTTTTTAGTATTTATTCTGTTTGTTACTCTTGGCATCCTCTTTAGAAGCAGAGGCGCTATTGCAATCTTGCTTATGCTTTTTGCATTTACACAGCTTGCAGTCGGTTCAACGTACGGCTATTTGAAAATGCATGAGTATCTCTTTAAAAATGAAGCTGTTATAACAAGCCAGAAAAAATTAAATTTCACTCAGGCAATAGTTCTATACGGATATGCAAAAAACATATCTGACAGAGACTTTTCAAGCTGTCAAATCACTGCTACGGTCTATAAAAATACAGGAAACAAGATAAAAGATTATATACTTAGACTTAAGCCTATAAATAAAATGTCGATTCTTATAGGAGATATTGTAAAAGACGAGAAACAAGAGTTTAAGATGATTATTGAACCTTTTACATACGGCGGTGACTATAACATTACGTTGGGAGCAAAGTGTAGATGAACACACTGTTAAACGAGTGGCACTATATTGTCTTAGGTGTTATTTTACTTATTTTTATCGGCGGTATTGCTGTAGCGTTTAAAGATGAGAATTCAAAAATAAGATCTCAGATTATATTCTCAACACTTCTTATAACTGCAGTAATGGCAGGTTTTAGCTTGTTCGTGGTTGATAAATATACAAAAAAAGCAAAGCTCTACAAGATGGAGAACAAAAGAAATCTTAGTACAGAGCAGATAATGTACAGCGGTGTGGTGAAAAATGAAGGAGACTATGAGATAGGAGAGGTAGTATTTGAGATAAAACTTGTAAATAAAGGACACTCAAGCGGCAACGTAAAAGCAGGGTCGTTTTATAAGCCGAGCGGTTTTTTCGGATTTTTTTCAGGGGAAACTATTGATGGCAATAGCAAGCCTCAGCAGATCACTCATCAATTTGTTGTAGCTAAAAACCTAAAACCCGGAGAGTCCAGAGAGTTTAGAGTTTATTTTGACTATCCGCCATATTTTAGGGGTGTCACTCACTTCGCAAAAATATATGCCCACTAATATTTGAGCCCAAAAGGCTTTAGTGCGGCATTTATCTTTTTAATTTGGCTGTTTTTGTCTCTGCACCACTCAGGTGACAAGAGAGAGTTGTCGTCTATCCCTGCCGTGACTCTTTGAACGGATACATTTTGTGGCTTCATTCTGATTGCTTCAACCAATACATCCAAATACTCATCTTCGTTTATAGGGGTAAAATTTCCCTTTAAAAAGTCATTTGCAAGAGATGTCTTTTTAACTACGTAAAGCGGATGATATTTTACAGAGTCGATTCCCCAGCTATAAGCCTCTTTTGCAGTGCGAAGCATCATCTCTTTTGTCTCATCAGGCAGACCGAATATAAGATGTCCGCAAACATTCAGCCCTTTGCTTTTTGCTTTTAATATCCACTCTTTTACATTTGCACTGTCGTGTCCGCGGTTGATCTTTAATAGAGTCTCGTCATAAACGGATTGAATTCCAAACTCAATCCAGATCTCTTTTTTTAGATTGAGCTCTGCAAGGTAATCCAGAGTCTTTTCAGTTATGCTGTCTGAACGCGTTCCGATGCTCAGACCTACTACGTCATCAAATGTAAGTGCTTTGTCGTAGAGTGCTTTTAGCGTATCAAACGGTGCGTAAGTGTTTGTAAATGACTGGAAGTAGACCAAAAACTTCTTGGCTCCGTACTCCTCGCGCTGTCTTTTGCTTATTGCATTAAACTGCATCTCAAGCTGGGCAAGCTGTTTATCAAGATTTGGATTTGTTTTAGAGTTGAGGTTTAGATGAAAACCTTTTAGCTCTTGAGTTTGACCTGTACTCGCGCTAAAAGAGTCGTTTTCACAGAAGGTACAACCGCCTTTTGCTACTGTGCCGTCTATATTTGGGCATGTAAACCCTGATATATTGATGCCGACTTTGTAGACTTTGCAACCGAACTTATCTCTTAAGTAGTTGCCAAAGGTATATATTTGCTGCATTAAACTATATATTTTCCTGTAAAGCAGGCCGTACAGTAACTCTCATCCTTTGCATTGACACTTCTAAGAAGCGAAGCTTCATCAAGATATGCTAAAGAGTCCGCTTCAATAAACTTGCATATATCATCTTGAGACATATTTGCAGCTATGAGTTTGTCTTTGTTCGGAGTGTCTACACCGTAAAAACATGGGTCTGTTGTCGGAGGAGAAGATACTCTCATATGGACTTCGCTTGCTCCAGCCTCTTTTAGCATTCTTACGATTCTTTTAGATGTCGTTCCGCGCACGATCGAATCATCAACTACAATGACTCTTTTTCCTTTTATAATATCGATCATAGGAGAGAGTTTCATTTTTACCTTAAGGTCTCTCATCTCCTGAGTAGGTTCAATAAATGTTCGGCCGATATAGTGGTTTCTCATAATTCCCATCTCGTATGGTATGCCGCTCTCTTGTGCATATCCAATTGCTGCAGGAACACCGCCGTCAGGAACAGGAATAACCATATCTGCTTCAACAGGCTTTATTCGTGCCAATTCCATACCCATATTTTTTCTTGTCTCGTAGACGCTTTGTCCGAATACTTTTGAGTCCGGTCTTGCAAAATAGACATACTCAAAGATACAGTGCTTAGGGGTAGGCTCAAATACTTTTATGCTTTTTGGCTCTTTGTCTTCGCTAAATATAAGAAGCTCGCCCGGTTCTACATCTCTGATAAATTCTGCACCGACAAGGTCAAATGCACAGGTCTCGCTTGCCACGATATAGCCGCCGCCAGGAAGTTTGCCGAGGCTTAACGGGCGAAAACCGTGTCTGTCGCGCATAGCAAACATTTTTGTTCTGCTTAGGAATACTAGCGAAAATGCTCCCTCAATTTTTTGAACGGCATCTATGATTCTGTCAAGTAGTTTTCTCTGTTCGCTTTTTGCTATGAGGTGGATAAGGTTTTCAGTATCCATGAAGGTTTGAAAGATCGCACCTTTGTCGATGAGGCCGTTTCTGATCTCTTCTGCATTTGTAAGGTTACCGTTGTGTACTATTGCCATTTCGCCAAGATCGTATCTTGCAAATACCGGCTGGGCATCTAAGATCGAGTCGTCTCCCGCAGTAGAATAGCGAGTGTGGCCGATAGCACTTGAACCTCTTAACGTTTCAAGTTTTTTCTCATCAAATACACGCATAACCAAACCGCGTTTTTTGATTGTCTGAAGTTTTGTTCCGTTTGAGGAGCTGATTCCTGCTGCTTCTTGACCACGATGCTGAAGTGCATGTAGTGAAAAATAAGCTAATTTAGAAGCTTCCTTATTACCATAGATTCCTACGACTGCACACTTTTCATTAACATCTTCTAGCACATTTTCTCCTCGAGAATATTTAACGGAATTATACTCAAAGCAAATTAAAATCTGACTTTATGCACTTGAGTAAAAAGAGTGTTTAAAGGCAGATTTTAATTAGCGAAAAATTCTTTTCGCAGCTTTATGGGGTTGCAAGGGGTAAATTCGCCCCTGCTACTAAATGGGTTTAGCTCATTTAGTGTATAAAATCAATGAAAAAAAAGTTGATTTTATAACTCTAAGCAATCACTGATAGAGTAGAGACCGGGCTCTTGATTGACAAGCCATGCCGCAGCTCTTATGGCACCTTTGCTAAAAGTGTTTCTAGAAGTTGCCGTATGGTTTAATTCTATAAATTCGCCTTCATTGTAAAAACCTACGGTGTGACGACCGACAATATCACCGCCGCGAAGCGCCATTACCGCGATCTCATCTTTACTTCTCTCTCCGATATTGCCGTCACGTCCACTGATGCGGACTGCATCTAGATCAAGCCCGCGGCCCAGCGCAGCCGATTCACCAAGAGTAAGAGCCGTTCCGCTTGGAGCATCTTTTTTATGTTTATGATGCATCTCGACTATCTCAATGTCAAAGCCTTCGAGTGCTGCTGCAGCTTGATATACAAGTTTGTTTAAAAGTGCAACACCCAAAGACATATTTGTAGCATATAAGACAGGCATACTTTCGCTTGCCTGCTTTAGAAGGTTTAGCTGATGAGCGCTAAGACCTGTTGTTCCTATAACAAGCGGTTTTGGAGTTTTTAAAGATGCTTCGAGAAGTGATTCGCAAGCCTCGGGAAGTGAGAAGTCTATAACAATATCACACCCTTTTAAAAAAGTATTCATATCGGTACTCACCAACACGGACGGATCTATAGAGAAGTTAAGAGAATTTCTTACAAAAACGGAACTAAGGCTTATATTCTCTGTCATCTTTAAATCATCAATAATCAGTTTTCCGACTCTGCCGTTTGCCCCAAAAACACCAACTCTCGTCATTTAAATATCCTTCTTTTTTATAAATTAATTTAGTTTTTCATCTACATAAGAGATTGCTTGAAGTGCAGCAACAGCGCCGTCACCGGCAGCACTTACAACTTGTTTTGGAGCAGCAATACGCATGTCGCCTGCTGCAAAAAGCCCCTCTACGGATGTTTTCATGCTTATGTCTACGATCACTTCGCCCTGCTTATTTACATCGCATAGAAAGCTTCCATCCTCTTGGATAAGGGTTTGATTGTTTACGTCGTTTCCGACAAATACGAAGACGCCTGGCGCTTTAATATCGCGAATTTCACCTTGGGCATTTTTAACGCGGATTCCCGCTACGCCCATCTCATCACCGTAAACTTCTTCAGGAGATGAGTTTAGTACCAGCTCTATGTTCTGTGTTCTTTTTACTCTCTCGACAGTATTTGGAGCAGAACGGAACGTGTCACGTCTGTGAATAAGATAGACTTTGGAGCATATCTTGGCAAGGTAGAGAGCCTCTTCAAGCGCAGTGTCACCGCCGCCGATTACTGCAACCTCTTTTCCCTTATAGAAAAAACCGTCACACGTAGCACACGTACTCACACCTCTTCCAAACAGCTCATCCTCTCCTGCAAAACCTGCACGTCTCGGAGATGAGCCTGTGCATACGATTACGCTGTGAGCTTCGCTTGTTGTGCCGTCTTCTTTGTGAATTTTAAATATATCACCATCTTTGCTTACGCGTTTTACTTCGACCATCTCATGTTTTAGACCAAATTTTTGGCACTGTTCAGGCCACGGCATCATAAGATCCATTCCGCTGATCTCACCTGTAACACCCGGGTAGTTCTCTATCTCCGAGCTCTGTGTTATTTGACCTCCGGGCATCCCTTTTTCAAACATCACAACATTTTCCAAGCCGCCGCGTGTCGCATATAGACCTGCTGTTAGGCCGGCAGGTCCGCCGCCGATAATAGCACAATCAAGTATCATGAAAAAATCCTTTTATAAATCTCTTATTTGATTTGACAATTCATTTAAATTATCCAGTTTTCGTATCATACTATCTTGTTTATAAAGAGACTCTTTGGTTTTCTTTATAAAAAAAATAGATGGTACTTCATAGATGTTGAATCTTTGGATAAAGCTTAAAGATGTTTTTGTTCCAGATCTTAAAAAAGTCGTGTTTTTGCTGTTCTCATAAACTTCATTGTAATAGTCAATAGCAATTACGGGATGGTTTAGGTCTATGTTTGCCAGAAGCTCTGCGGTATTATTTACTTTTGAGCTGTAGAAAACTACGATATATCTGTCCGCTTTAGGAGTAAATATATCTTTTTGTTCATAAAAAACCCACTCTTTGAAGTCGATAAATTTATACTCTGAGAATTTATAATTGAAGTAAGCAAAGGCGGCAGCTATCATAGCTGCGCCGAAGAAAGAGGCTAGTAACGTAGATAGCGAAAAGAGGCTTTTACCTCTGTTTGCCACTGCGTACTCTTATGATTACGCTAAAAGAGCGTCTAGTTTTTCAGCAAGAGCAGCTTTAGATTGTGCTCCGACAACTTGACCTTCAATTTTGCCATCTTTAAAAAAGATGATTGTAGGAATAGAACGGATACCGAATTTAACAGCGATGTCTTGCTCTTCATCAGTATTTACTTTACAGATTTTAGCTTTGCCGTCGTAGTCATTTGCAAGCTCTTCTATTACAGGAGCGATCATACGACAAGGTCCACACCACGGTGCCCAAAAATCTACTAAAGATACACCTTCACCTAGTGTCGCTTCAAAATCTGAGCTAGTCAATTCTATATATTTACCCATTATAATTTCCTTCTAATTTTATGTTCGCACATTATACAAGTCTAACTCTTTAAAATTGCTTTATGATATTACTATTAAAATTTTATAAATTTTCTTTTTCTATTTTTATAAAATACGCACTCGCTGTAACCGGCACTTTTTGCCATCTTAACGGCTTCATCGCTGTATAATCCGACTTGTTCGGGCTTGTGCGCGTCCGAGGCAAATGTTATCGGTATATCCAGTTTTTTAATCTCGTTTAAGAGTGATATGGCAGGATATGCTTCACCTACTGGTTTTCTAAATCCTGCTACGTTTATCTCTATCGACATATCTGCTTCTTTGATGGCGACAAGGGCATATTTTGCTATTTCGTTTATATCCCTCTTTGGCATATATTTGAAAATTTTTATCAGATCCAAATGTCCCACAATGTCAAAAAGCCTGCTGTTTGCCATCTCTTCTATTGCATCAAAATATTTTTGCCAGATCTCATCAATATCTTGATCCTTGTAGTTTCCTATGAACTCAGGGTTGTCAAAGCCCCATTCCTCTATAAAGTGCACGGAACCTATTAGAAAATCGACATCTGCTTTTAAAACTCTCTCATCCATATAAGCTTTTAAATAATCAACCTCATATCCCAAAAGTATCTCTATGCTGTCTTTATACTTATCTCTTGCTTCAAGAACGCTTGTCTCATACTCTTTCATCTGCTCAAATGTAATGCGGTATTTTTGATCAAAATTCATCGGTGCATGCTCTGAAAAACCGAAATATTTTATGCCGCACTCTATTGCTTTTTCGATGTACTCGGATATTTCACCCTCTGCGTGATTACAAAGTTTTGTGTGGTTGTGCAGGTCTACTATCATTCTTTTAATTCTCGTATTTACATATTTTTATGATATTATAGTGATAAAATTTAAATTTAGCGAATATATGACGGAGAGCTTTCTATGACTCAAGAAGAACTAGATGCCTTGATGAGCGGTGATATTGATGATTTAGAATCATTGGCAG
>JBFEYZ010000070.1:0-8394 GCA_041561855.1 Sulfurimonas sp.
CCCCGAAAGGCTTTATGTTTAGGAGAAAAAGAGGGGAGGGAGAAATTAACTTAAGTATATCTTACCAATGAACTTCAGCAGTTAGCATTGCAGATGTCCAGTTTGTACCAGCTTTTCCATCTGATTTAAAACCATCTTTAGCTTCATATGACTGACCTGAAAGCAACCATTTAAAGTTTTTGTTTTGCTGCCAAGCTACACCATAAATAGTATTTTCTATATCATACTTATTAGCATCATTTTTCTCTGCAGTCCAGCTATCATAACGACCGATTACTGAAAACTGTTTTTTATCACCAAAACGATATGTACCGTTTACTGAGTAACCTTCACCATTCCAGTTAGCATCATCAACTCTATCATTTTCTGAAGTAACATACTGAGCTGATACTAGGAATGACGGAGTGTTATACACTGTATGAACACCGTACCACACATAGTCTTGTGCATCTTCTGTTGTATTAGTCGTAGCATTCTTAGAGTTGTTCATATTATACTGACCGAAGAAAGATACGTCAAAGTAATCATCTTTTAGAGGTTTTCTCTTCTTCTCGCCGTTTCCAAGAAGTGCAGCAGTTGCTCTCCACTCAACAGATACACCATCACCTACATGTTCCGCAGTATCATCATTGTTACCATGGTAACCTTCACCGTTGAATACACCTACTTCAGATGTAAAGTAGTCAGTCTTAGTCTTAAGGTTGAAACCTAAGTCAGCCGAGTTTGTAAGGTGAGCACCTTCAGAAGCCTCTACGAATACTTTAGAGATAGAACGCATCCACCAACCTTGATGCTCTTCATAGTCGATCCACGGTCTGTGAACCATACCGAACTCCATACCAGTATATGGAAGAATCTCATTTAAGTAAAGGTAAGCGTACTTTACGTAAACATTAGCATGTCCTTCGCCGTCAGCAGTAGAGTTAGAGTAAGTAGAGTCTAAAGTAACACGAAGGTAGCTTTTTGGATCGTCAAGAACGTGAGCTTTTACCTGAACGTAGTTTCTTCTCATCTCAAAGTTGCTTGTAGTATCACCGCCTTTTTCATTTTTGCTAATGAAACCTAAGTAGTGAGTACCGCTGAACTGTAATTTATCAGCTTTGGCAAATATTGGAGTTGACTTTTTAACTTCTGCCAAAATATCATCTTTAATCGCTTTTTTCTCTTCTTTTGTAAGTGCGTTTGATACTGTATCAGTAGCCATATCAAGTGGCTTACGACCTTCTGCAGGTGCTATAAACACTTGACCTTTTTCATCTACATAAAACTGTGAAGCACTTAGACCTGTTGCACCGATTGCTAAAGCAGCTATTGTTGATATAACCGTTTTTTTCATTTTTTGAATCCCTTATTTTGTTGTGAGAGAATTATAAAATTGTTAGGTTACGAAAAGATTACAGTAAAAAAAAGATTTTTTAAATGCAAAAAGCCTTTGTACCAATTAAGATACAGAGGCTTTTGCAGGAGATTTTCTTAGGAGAGAAAATTGATGAGAATAAATATACAGGAATGACTATTTTATATTGGCTGCCCAATACTCTCTAATCATTTTTTTAGTTGCTTCTGGAAGTGCTATATAGCCAAGTTTCTTAGCTGCTTCATCACCCTTCTTGAAAGCATAGTCGTAGAATGCCGTAACCTGCTTGTTAGTTTCTGGCTTCTCTTTTGGAAGAAGTATAAACGTTGCCGCAACGATCGGATACGATGTATCACCAGGCTGAAGTGCCAGCATTGCATAAAAATTATCTTCTTTAGTCCAGCTTGCATACTTTGCAGCAGCTTTGAAGTTATCTTCCGTTGCTTTTACCCATTTGCCGCTTGCAGTTTTTAAAACAGCCGCGCTTAAATTGTTTTTCTCTTTGTATGCATTTTCTATATACCCTATTGCGTATGGAGTCTGCTTGATTAAGTTAGCAACACCCTCATTACCTTTTCCGCCGATACCGACTTTCCAATCGATTGCCTTACCGATTCCAAAGTTCTCTTTCCAGTTTTTAGAGCTTCCGCTTAGGTAGTAAGTAAAGTTATAAGTAGTTCCTGATCCGTCTGAACGGTGAACGACAACGATCTTTTGATTTGGAAGATTAATACCTTTGTTATCAGCTGCAATTGCCGCATCGTTCCACATAGTGATCTTTCCAGCAAAAATATCCGCGACAACTTCATTGCTAAGTTTCAAAGTCTCATCTGCTATACCATCTATATTAAATGCGATAACAATCGAACCGATTACTGCAGGAAACTGTAAAAGCTTGTCTTTTGCAAGTTTTTTAGAGTCAAGAGGTTTGTCAGATGCTCCAAAATCAACCACTCTTTTTGAGATCTGCTTGATCCCCCCGCCTGAACCGATTGACTGGTAATTAACAAGATTGTCCGTATCTTTTTTATAGTTAAATGCCCAATCATAATATAATGGAGCAGGAAACGACGCGCCGGCACCGTTTATCTTATCGGACGCGAACGAAGAACTAATTGACGCTGCAGTGACTAATGCAGCTAGAGCTAATTTCTTTAACATTTGTTTTCCTTTTTGAATGTTTAGCGAAATTATAATTGCTCCGTATTACAAGATGATTACAAAAAACTATTCATCAGATGAAAACTTAAACTGCCCCTCCATAGCTATCGTTTCATCTCTTCCAAATATTATCACCTCTTTATCTACCTCTATCTTATCTGCGTCTATCTTGTCGGGATACTCTACATAATTTAAAATATGCTTTATGGTATTTATTCTGGCTTTTTTCTTGTTATCACTTTTTACTATCGTCCACGGGGCAATATCTGTATGCGTTGCACTAAGCATCATATACTTCGCAAGAGCGTAAGCATCCCAGAGTTCTTGGGCTCTGGCATCAACTTCTGAGAACTTATACTGCTTCAGAGGGTCCTGCTCTCTTTTGGCAAATCTTTTTGACTGCTCCTCTTTGGTTACAGAAAAATAGAATTTAAAAATTTTTATATCCTCTTCCACCAGCATTTTCTCAAAAAGCGGAGCATCCTTTAAAAATTTATGATGTTGTCTCTCAGTGCAAAATCCCATAACAGGTTCGACCATAGCCCTGTTGTACCAGCTTCTGTCAAAAAATACAATCTCGCCGGCTGAAGGAAGGTGTGCGACATATCTTTGAAAGTACCACTGTGTCAACTCTTGGTCACTCGGCTTAGAAAGGGCCACGACTCTTGCACCTCTTGGATTTAGATGCTCAATTATCCTTTTGATTGTTCCGCCCTTGCCTGCTGCATCACGCCCTTCAAAGATCATAACTACTTTAAGACCCTGCTCTTTTACATGGTTTTGAAATTTCAAAAGTTCTATCTGAAGCTTTTTTAGCTCATCTTCATAGAAAAGAGTCTCCTCTTTAACCCAGACTCTTACTTTGCCGCCTTGGCTCAATTTTCTTCTGTCTCTGTCTAGTTTTCTTCTATCGCTGCTTGACTCTCTTTTATCTTTCATAGCACTCCTTTGAAGCCTTCTTGCACATCATCTTCATAAGTATATTAATAATCGTCTTGAGAAATACTTACGGCTTTGGTAACCGTTTCGTAACCTTTTTGTAATCAATATTACATAGAATTCCGAACTTTATTTACGGGAGAGAGCAGTTGAGTAATATAATAGATAAAATCTTTGCAAATGCAACAAAGTTTATAGCCCTAGGCGTATTGCTTCTAGTTGCTTGGATCTTTACCGTTCTTTTTGAACACTCGCTAGAATCCATTAAAGCGTTTGGATTTAGTTTCCTCACAGAAGACAAATGGGCACCCAACTTAGAGAAATTCGGGGCTCTGCCTGCCATCTACGGCTCTGTTGTATCCACTTTTTTAGCAATGCTTTTAGCCGTCCCCGTAGCAATAGGTGTTGCAATCTTTTTAAGCGAAATAGCCCATGCAAAAATAAAAACACCGGTTGGCGTCTCCATAGAGCTTCTAGCGGCAATACCATCTGTTATTTACGGTATGTGGGGGCTATTTTACTTTGTTCCTATTATTCGTGATATGTTCGGCGGCATCGGCATCAGTATGTTAACAGCCGGGATCGTGCTCTCCATCATGATCCTTCCGTTTATGGCGGCAGTCACACGTGATGCGATGAACACTACGCCTGATATTTTAAAAGAGTCGGCTTACGCACTCGGTGCTACCAAATTTGACGTTGTCAAAGACATTATCATTCCATACGCTAAAGCCGGAATCATCGGTTCGTTCATTTTAGCACTCGGACGTGCGATAGGCGAGACGATGGCTGTTACGTTTGTTATGGGTAACGTGCATAAGATCTCGACCGACCTGACACAGCCTGCAACATCGATTCCCGTAACTTTGGCAAACGAGTTTGCGGAAGCAGACAGCGAGCTTTACTACTCGTCACTGTTTGAGCTCTCGCTTCTGCTCTTGGTTATAAGTTTTACGATCATCTCGATAGCTAAATTTTACTTTTTGCGCAGAAAAAGGATCGGACAATGACACATACTCAAAAAAGAATCATCGCAAACAAGATTGTAATGGCTCTCTCAACTCTGTCTGCAGTTATCGGGATAGGGTTTTTGCTATGGATACTCAGCGTTTTAGTTATAAACGGTGTCGATGCATTAAGTATGACAATTTTTCTTAATGAAGGAGCTCCTCCAGGGAATGATAGCGGAGGGCTTAAGCATGCTCTTATAGGGCAGTTGATTCTTGTTACATATGCTTCGCTTTTTGGTGTTCCTCTTGGAATTCTAGCAGGAACATATCTAAGTGAATATGGGCAGAAATCAAAACTATCAGAGACCATACGAGACATATCTGACATTATGATGTCGGCACCTTCGATCGTTATAGGGGCTTTTGTTTACGCTATCGTTGTTGCTCCTACGGGACAATTTAGCGGTTGGGCAGGTTCTATCGCACTAATGATCATAATGCTGCCTATTATATTAAGAACAACTGACGATATGCTCAATCTAGTCCCATCGACTCTGCGTGAAGCGGCTTTCGCACTTGGAGCTCCTAAATACAAAGTGATCATTCAAGTTGTCTATCGTGGAGCAAAAGCCGGTATATTGACAGGTGTTCTGCTAGGAGTAGCACGTGTTGCGGGAGAGACCGCACCACTTCTTTTTACTTCGTTTAACGACAACTTCTTAAATACGGATATGAGCCAGCCTATGGCGTCACTTACCGTTACGATGTACAACTATGCAACGAGTCCGTATGAAGATTGGCAAAAGCTTGGATGGGCAGCCGCTTTTATACTTAGTATGTTTATTTTAACGCTCAATATTCTTGGGCGACTATTTTTACTCAAAAAGAGAGGGAAGCATTAATGGCAACTATTGTTGATATAGCTACAGAAAAGGCGCTTGAAGTTAAAAACTTTGAGTTTACGTATGCGGGTGCGCATGAACCAAATATTAAAAAACTGACCATGCCTATTGCGAAGCATAGCATAACCGCACTCATAGGGCCGTCAGGATGTGGTAAGACAACGCTTCTTAGAAGTTTTAACCGTATGCACGATCTATATCCGGGCAATAAATACGGGGGAGAAATCCTCTTTAAAGACAGAAACATTTTGGATGCGAAAGAGGATCTTATAAAGTTAAGAATCCAAATAGGGATGATCTTTCAAAAGCCTACCGCTTTTCCTATGAGCATTTTTGACAATGTCGCTTACGGACTGAGGCTTCAAGGGATTAAAAACAAGACAGAGCTTCAAGGCAGAGTCGAAAAAGCACTTCAAGATGCAGCTATCTGGCAAGAGGTAAAAGACAGGCTCAAACATGACGCAAACGGCCTGTCGGGCGGTCAACAACAGAGACTCTGCATCGCGAGAGCGATTGCCGTTGAACCGGAAGTACTTCTGTTTGATGAACCTACATCTGCACTTGACCCGATCTCAACGGCCGGAATTGAAGAACTGGTAGTCGGTCTTAGAGAGAGAGTCTCAATAATAATCGTAACGCACAATATGCAGCAAGCAGCACGTGTAAGCGACTATACAGGCTTTATGTACCTAGGCGAACTTGTAGAGCTCGGACGCACGGAAGAGCTTTTTGTAACACCAAAAGAGAGACTAACAGAAGAGTACATAACCGGAAAATTCGGTTGATTATAAAGGATAAATATGTTGAGCAAATATGACGAAAAAATAAATAGTATAAGAGATAAGATATCAGCTCTTTTAAGAGATATAACAGCGGCTGACGAACTTGCCATGGAAGCATTTAAACTCTCTGACGCAACAAAATTCAAAGAAGTAGAGAAAAGCCTTGATAAAATAGGATTAAAAGGCGACGAAATCGATAATGAGATCATTAAGACGTTTGCACTATTCGGTCCCGAAGCGAAAGAACTTAGGTTTTTAGTTGCTTATCTGAAGATGACAAACGAGATAGTGCGCACCGGAGAGGGAGTTAAAAAATATGCCCGCAGAATGAGCGAACATACAACAAACGAATGTAATATCGAACCATTTAAACCTAGTATTTTGCTGCTTCACAAAAGCAGTGTAAACGCTCTAAAGTACATCTTGGAATGTTTTGATAAAAAAGAGGAGTGCAACTATGAAGACACTTACAGAAAAGTTCTTGTCGAAGAGAGCATGAACGATGACCTCTTTGCAGTTTTGGAAAAAGAGATCTTAAATAAGATAATAGATGAAAAAGAGCTCTCCATCGACTACGTAAAAATTCTGGGAAGTCTTAGAAAACTTGAACGATCTTGTGACAGAAGCGTAAATATTGCAAATCTTATGATGTACGCAGAACAAGGCGGAGAGATAAAACTTTTTAAATAATTTTGAAAAAAAATGGCATAATTGCTTAAATTTTAATCAGTTATCCTTTTTCATTGAGAAATTAATTAGATATACTACTGTTTATAAAACTCAGGAGATAGAATTAATGGGAAAATTTATAAACAATATAGATGAATTTTTTACTTTTTGCGAAGAAAATGATGTTCAGTTTGTAGACTTAAGATTTACAGATATTAAAGGTACTTGGCATCACGTAAGTTACCGCAGAAGCGCAGTAACAAGAGAGATACTAGAAAACGGATTCCCGTTTGACGGCTCATCTATCGATGCATGGCAGCCTATCAACAGATCCGATATGATCTTAAAAGCAGATGTTCCTACTGCATTTTTGGACCCTTTTACTGCAGATCCTACCGTTATAGTTTTTTGTGACGTTTACGACATCTATAAAGAGCGTATGTATGAGAGATGCCCGCGTTCAATCGCTAAAGCGGCACTTAAGCATGCAGAATCTTTAGGTATAGCAGATGCGGCATATTTCGGACCTGAAAATGAGTTCTTTGTTTTTGACAACATCCAGTTCGTTGACAATCCTAATGAAGCTGGCTACAAAATCGATACCGAAGAGGGTGAGTGGAACTCAAACACAAACTACAGCGACATGTACAACTCAGGTCACAGACCTGGAAACAAAGGCGGATACTTTCCTGTAGCTCCGACTGACAGCATGGTTGATCTTAGAGCTGAAATGATGATGGTACTTGAGCAAGTAGGCTTGGAAGTTATTCTTGGTCACCACGAAGTTGCTCAGGGACAGGGTGAAATAGGTATAGTTTTCTCAGATATCATCGGCGCGGCAGACAATGTACAAAAACTAAAATATGTTGTTAAAATGGTAGCTCACCTAAACGGGAAAACTGCTACATTTATGCCAAAACCTATATTCGGCGACAACGGAAACGGTATGCACGTTCACCAATCACTCTGGAAAGAGGGTAAAAACCTTTTCTATGAAAAAGGAAACTATGCAAACTTAAGCGAAATGGCGCTTAACTATATCGGTGGTGTATTCAAGCATGCTCGTGCTATCGCAGCGTTTACAAACCCGACGACAAACTCTTACAAGAGATTGATCCCTGGATTTGAAGCTCCTTCGATCTTGACATACTCTTCTCAAAACCGCTCAGCATCTTGCCGTATTCCATACGGTGCCGGAGAGAAATCAACTCGTGTTGAGATGAGATTCCCAGACTCAACTGCATGTCCTTACCTTGCATTTGCTGCTCTTATGATGGCAGGACTTGACGGTATTAAAAATAAAGATATCCCTATCGGTCCGATGGACGAGGATCTTTTTGAACTGACTTTAGATGAGATTCGTGAAAAAGGTATTCCTCAGATGCCTCATACTCTTCGCGGTTCACTAGAGTCTCTTATCCGTGATAATGACTTCTTAAAGCCTGTATTTACGCCTGAGTTTATCAATGCGTACAAAGATTACAGATTTCATAGAGACGTATGGCCGGATGAAGCTCGTCCTACTGCTTACGAGTTTAAAACTACTTACCAGTGCTAAAACTTTAAATCCCGCTTTTTTGCGGGATCACTCCCCTTTTCAAACATTCAACTAACCAAATTTCGCTATAATTCGC
>JBFEYZ010000071.1:0-8267 GCA_041561855.1 Sulfurimonas sp.
AATATGATGGTGCTTGTAGCTCATACTCAAAGAAGCATAGACGACATTGTAGAGGCGTTTATTTTCAGGGAGCTTAACGAACTTGCGTATTAGAGAGCTCTTCAATCCTCTGCCCGGTAACAGATATCTTGAAGTCACAACAGATATAGATGATATCTCTTTTTTATTGGCACAGATGATGGAGGATGTCGGCGGAAGGTTCAATATCGCTTTGTACGATAACTCTGCAGCAGCAGATATAAAAGCAGATATCTCATATATCGCCGATTATAAAAGTCTTCCCCGGGCGATGCCAAGAGAGCATGATGTGGTAGTGTTAAAAGATATATACTCGCTTCATGAAGATAAAAGCGCTCTTTTGTCGCTTTCTTATCGCACGCTTGCAAATGCGGCGCATATAATCATCTTGGAGAAAAAAGGCGTAATCGACACAAAAGAGCTGATGCAGGTACTTGAGGAGTTTGAGTTTCGCGCTTCAAACGAGATAGACGTAGTCGACGGCTACGATCTTGTTATGGCAAAAAAGATGCATATGTGGGGTAATGGACTATAAGACTTACTGATAGGCCTTGTCCATGTCAAAATCTATTGGTTCAGGAACCTCTATTTTATCTAACGAAGATGGATCTACCTCATGGCTTTTTAGGTCATATTCGTCACCTTGATAGAACTTCTGTTCTTCCGCAAATTTTTTCTCTTGTTCAATAGCCCCTTCTAAAGCTTTTTGCATCTTTACATTTTTTTGCATATCCTGCTTATCCTGGGCGATAAGTGAAGTAGAAAAAAATATAAACAGAATTAAAATATACTTCATAAAAGGTTCCTTTTTGCTCTATATGTTTGGATATAATAGCGCAAATAAACTTTCTTAAAAATAAACTGATATAATAATATTTATAAGTATATATAAACAAAAGGGATTTATGAGCAGCTTTGACGATGAACTCCATACTATGATAAAAAGTGCGGATGGAAGTTATACCGCATACTCAAAGGAGTATGATGAACATTATCACTCTACAAAAGACGGCGCACTCGGTGAGTCACTCTTTAAACATGTGTATCCGGCTTTTAAGCTAAAAGGCCATCAGGATGATATAAACATCTTAGATATCTGTTTTGGTCTAGGATTTAACACATTGGCTACTATTTATCACTATAAGAAAGAGTCGCTTCGCTCAAAAGTAAATATCTTTTCGCCGGAGCTTGACGCCTCTTTGGTAAAATCGTTGAAAAACTTCAGTTATCCAAAAGAGTTCGATGAGTTTATAGATATTGTTTTAGAGTTATCAGAGCGTGGAGTTTACAGCGATGAGAGTCTGTATATAGAGGTCTTTTTAGGGGATGCGAGGGAGTATGTAAGAGGATTTGCTCCAAAAAAGTTCGATATAGTGTATCAGGATGCTTTCTCGCCGTCTTCAAACCCTGTTTTATGGACAGAAGAGTACTTTTTGGATATAAAAAATATTATAAAAGAGGATGGAGTTTTAACTACTTATTCAACCGCACTTTCCACTAGACTCGCCCTTTATGAGAATGACTTTAATATCTATATAAACAGAGGAAATGGCTACAGAAACGCTACTGTTGCTTCTTTAATAAAGCTTGATGGGTTTGAAGATGTAGATATGGAGCATAAGATAAGATGCAATCCCAACGCCAAGCCTCTTAGAGATTAGGTTTTAAATTTGTCAAGCTGGGTTTTTAGCGTTTGGCTGATACCGTAGAGTTCATTTGCTCCCGTAGAGATGTTAAGTGCGCTCTCTCTATTTTGGTTTACTATTCTGTCAATAGAGGAGATATTATCTATGATAAGTTCCGCTTTTTGCTGTACATCTTCCGTGCTTTGAAGAGAGGATGATGCCAGATCTGCAGTAGAGGTTATGATCTCTTTGGTATTTTGAAGTTTCGCTCTCATTATCTGCGAGTCATCGCTTAGAGCTCTTGTTTTTTGGACATTTTGGTTCATCTGGTCGCTCGCATCCGTTATGGATTGAGTAATGACACTTATGTTAGCATATATCTCGCCTATTGCTTTTTGTGTGCTCTCCGCAAGCTTTCTCACTTCATCCGCAACAACGGCAAATCCGCGTCCATGTTCTCCGGCACGCGCCGCTTCGATGGCAGCATTTAGAGCCAAAAGATTTGTTTTGTCCGCAATATCCTCTATGATGCCTAAAACATCGCTGATTTTTTGGGCGTCATCCGTGAGCTGGTTCAGATGAGAGGCGATCTCCTCTTCTTTTTGGGCATTTCGTTGAATCTTGTCTACGATCTCTAGGATATTTGTCTGAAGCTCTTGGAGATTCTCTTCTGCATTCGTCGTAACCTCTTGAGTCTTTTGGACATTAAGTGTCGTAGTATGGAGTTTTTCTTTCATGTCATCACTCATATTTTTAGTAGCATGAACAAGATCAAACTCTTTACTAGAACCCTCACTGATAAGTGATGCACTGTTCTTCATCTCCAAGGTATGAGTGCTGTTTGAGTCTGATGAGTTTTTTGCGTCGTTTAAGACTTTGCGAACCTCTTGTAGAAGCTTTGTAAAAGCTGTTGATACCTCGCCGAGCTCATCTTTTATCTTGTAGCATGACTCTTCGTTTGAGAGATTCAGTGTCTTTAGCGTTGTTACTATACTCTCTCGGATAGTTGAAATGCTTCCCTTTATAAATGCATATAGCCTGAAGTTTAGAAGCGCAGAGACTATGATAAAGAATATTATTAAGATCAGGATGTCGTAAAAAGTCTTCTCAAGCGTTGTTGATGTTGTGCTGTAGATACCTTTTATTTTATTATTGACTTTATACTTTATAATATTGAATTCTTTGTTGATTATAGCGCTGCTCAGAGCCCATTCGTTTGAAGCTATTTTTGCCAAAACTTCTCTATCTTCTTTGCTGTAGGCTTTTTCTATCTCATCCAAGATATTTGTCGAATCTTTGTACTCCGAGATTATCGTATCAAAAGAGCCTCTTATATTCTCATCTTTGTAAAACGAGCTGTTAGTAACATTCTGTATGACCTGCTGCAGATCTTTTCTTGTCTGTACAAGCGCTATCCTTGCGCCTTCAAAAGCTACGATTCCTGTTAGTGCGTTTGAGATGTTGTTTTGGATAGAGTTAAAATCATTGATAGCATCAAGAAGCTCGTTTTGCGGTTTGAAGTTCTCTTCGTATATGGTCTGGAGCGCGTTTTCTCCTTCATGCGAAGCGTTAAGTGAAAAGTAGCCTAGAACCCCCATGCTTATGATCACGACAAATATATTGCTTAGAAGCTTCTTGGATATCAATAGGTTGTCTCTGTATACCAGAACCTTAAATATAAAAAAGAGAAGACCGATCAAAGCGACAGCAATTGATGACATAAGAGCAATATATCCCGATATATCCTCTTTTGCTTCCTGGGCATCCTCAAGCGTGATAATATTTACGCCCTCTAGCTTCAGTCCGTCCTTTTTCCATTGGCCTATACCGCTTTGGAGCCAAAAAATATTTTTATATCCATCTTTTGCGCTCATTACCGCAGCTTTGTATGATTTCCAGCACTTGATGCCGTTACAGTAAAATATCAGTTTTGTAGTTTTGTCTTTAGGGAGTCTTGCATTGTGGTATATATCGTTGCTGCTGTCAAAATCTGCAACTTTATTTTTATCGCCGCCTTTTTCGTCATAATAGGCAGAGATCGCACCTTCAATGTTTTCTACTGCATACTCAGGCACTTTTCTGGTATCTACAAAAACGGCACCCTCTTTTTGCAAAGAGAGAGCTCTTTGTGTATCTACAAGAGTTACGCCATACTTTAACGCTGTTGAAGCATCTGGAGTATTTGGTTTTGCAAAAGATGATGCAGATATAAGAAGCAGAAGAAAAAAGATTTTTAAAAGGTGCATTGATAAACCCTCACTACGTTTAATTAGCTTTAAGTATAACAATAAAGTGATTATATTGTTATAAGTTTAGCCTCTTTTTTAGTATCTTGCAGAGATTGAGTCAACTTCATCCCAAGTGAGAGAGTTTTTTTTGTAAGTGATAATATGTTCGACATATCTAGCAAACATATCCGTCTCTATATTTACGTGTGAGCCTTTTGAGTAGTTTTTAAAAAGAGTCTCTTTCATAGTGTGCGGTATGATTGTTAGTCTAAAGCTGTCTGCAAACACTTCGTTTACCGTTAAACTTACGCCGTCTATAGTAATAGAGCCTTTGGGGATTATATACGGGATAAATTTTTTCTCGACTTTTATAAAGACATCAAAAGAGTTGCCGCTGTTTTTTATCTCTATTATCTCGCCTATTGCATCTATATGCCCTTGAACAATATGCCCTTCAAATCTGTCTCCCATCATCATGGCAGGTTCTATATGGACTTCTCCTTTATAGTTCTCCATAGCCAAAAGCTTCTGGCTCTCAGGGGACAGCTCAACGCTAAATCCGTCATGCTCTACTTTTATGACGGTCAGGCAGGCGCCGTTTACGGCGATTGAATCGCCTATTTTTGCTTTATGTTTTGAGCGTATGCTAAGCGTACTTCCCCGCAAACTTTTAACGTGTGCTATTTCGCGTATTAATCCCGTAAACAAATGTTCTCCTTAAAAGACTATCTTGCCCTCTTCTTGAAGACCTTTTATGATCTCTTTTGCTTTGGCATGCCCTTTGTAGGCTGCTTTTCTACAGTAGTCAAGCGCCATATCATGATTTTGCTCACATCCAAATCCTTGGTCGTATAACATCCCGAGATTGTAGAGCCCCTCTGCCAAGCCGCCGTCAGCCGCTTTTTTAAAGCAGATAAAACTTCTTGTCTCATTCATCTCTACACCGTGACCGTCTTTATATAAGACGCCAAGATTGTTAAAAGACTCAAGATGTCCGCGTTTTGCACCCTCTTCGTACCAAAAAGCAGCTTCGGAGAAGTTCTGCAGGCATCCAAGACCGCGCTCAAGCATAAGCGCTACCTCATACATCGCTTGAGGGACCTCTCTTATCGCTGCTTCCATATATAGTTCATGCGCTTTAAATTGATTATGTTCAACGCCGCCAAGCCCGTTCATATATAAAAGTGCCAGATTAAAAAGAGCATAAGGCTGTTTTAATTCAGCCGCTTTTTCGTAAAGTTCCAATGCTTTTGCATCATCACTCTGACAGCCTTGGGCATTTTGGTACATGTAGCCTAAAGAGGTCATTGCATCCGCATTGCCTTCATCAGAGAGTTGCGTATAGAGCTCAAAGGCAGTTTTAAAATCTTGAGAGTTATATGCGTCATGTGCTTTTTTTATCATCGTTTGAACCATATATATAGAATATTACGCAAATGATACTCAAAAATGATAAAATTCGGCTAAAGAAAATAATATGGAATATATATGAAATATGATGTAATAGTGGTTGGCGGTGGACATGCGGGAGTTGAAGCATCTCTTGCAAGTGCTAGGATGGGGGCAAAGACCCTTCTTGTCTCAATGTTAGCCGAAAATGTGGGTGCTACCAGTTGTAATCCCGCAATAGGCGGTCTGGCGAAAGGGCATCTTGTTCGAGAGATAGACGCTCTTGGCGGAGAGATGGCTCTAATCACTGATGAGGCAGGGATACAGTTCCGTATACTTAACCAGACAAAAGGTCCTGCTGTTCGCGGAAGCCGTGCGCAGATAGATATGGACAGATACCGTGTAATTGCGAGAAACAAAATATTAACTACGCCAAACCTTGAGCTTGTTCAAGAGATGGTAGAGTCGCTTATTGTAGAAGAGGGCGAAGTAAAAGGTGTAAAAACAAACCTTTTAAATGAGTACAGAGCAGAGAAAGTGGTCATTACAAGCGGAACTTTCTTACGCGGCGTCATTCATGTCGGCGAGATAAAGCAAGAGGGCGGTCGCTTTGGAGAGCAGAGCAGTGTAGGACTTAGCGAGTCGCTAAAAGCGTGCGGTCTTGAGATGGGAAGACTAAAAACCGGAACATGTGCAAGAGTAGATGCTTCATCTATTGATTTTTCAGTTATGGAGAAGCAAGACGGTGATGAGATTCCAAGTCCTTTTAGTTTTAGAACAAATCGTGACGAGTTTAGAAAAACAAAGAAGCAGATACCATGTTTTATCGCCTATACCAATGAGACCACTCACAATATAATAGAGAGCAATTTTTATAGAGCGCCGCTTTTTACAGGTCAGATCGAGGGGACGGGGCCGAGATACTGCCCGAGTATAGAGGATAAGATCAACCGTTTCAGGGACAAAGACAGGCATCATCTTTTTATTGAGCCCCAAACTATGGAAAATACTGAGTGCTATATTAACGGCATGAGCACTTCACTTCCGCCTGATGTGCAGCAGCAGATGATACACTCCGTAAAAGGGATGGAAAATGCGAAGATCGTACGTTACGGCTATGCAATAGAGTATGATTTTGTAGATCCAAGGGAGCTAAAACACTCGCTGGAGACAAAAAAGATAAAAGGTCTGTATCTTGCAGGACAGATAAACGGAACAACCGGCTATGAAGAGGCGGCAGCTCAAGGTCTTATGGCAGGAATAAACGCGACTTTGAGCCTGCAAGGCAAAGAGCCTTTGGTGCTGCGCCGTGATGAGGCCTATATCGGTGTCTTAATAGATGATCTGGTTACTAAAGGCACAAAAGAGCCATACAGAATGTTTACTTCACGTGCAGAGTACAGACTGCTTCTGCGCGAGGAGTCGGCTGATACGAGACTAAGCCGCTACGGACACGATATTGGGCTTATTGACGATGAGGTTTATGCAAAAGTAGAGATAAAAAACTTTCAGATACAAGAGGGTCTAAGGCTTTTAAACGAGACTGTATTCACGCCTAACAAAGAGTTTATAGAGTTCTTGGAATCTATAGGCGAAGAGAAGATAAAAGACACTATTACGGCTCAGCAGCTTGTCGCAAGAAAGAGCTTTGATGTGGATAAGATGGTACAGCTTGTTCCAAAACTTGCAGAGTATGAACCCTATATACAAGAGGAGATACTTGTGGAGGGTAAATACTCGCGCTATGTCCAAAAACAGAGTGAAGAGATACAGAAGATGAAAAAATATCTCAAGGTCGAGATCCCTGAGAGTTTTGATTTTAGAAGTATAAGCGGTTTAAGCAAGGAGATAGTAGAGAAGCTAGAGACCTTTAATCCACCAACACTCCAGGCTGCGTCCCAGATCAGCGGGATAACGCCTGCAGCGATAGAGATCTTGCATATTTTTATAAGAATTGAGCAAAAAAAGATCAACTATAAGGCAGAAAAATGACTATCTACTACTATGTACACACAGGGCACCGCATAGGTCTTGACAGGTTTAGAAGAGCATGCACCATCATACGCTCTTTGGGAGATGTAGATATTACGCTTCTTTGTTCTGACTTTCGCATTGCAAACGAGGCAAGACATTTTGGGGTGGATAAAGCCGTAGGTATAGATGTGGTCAGGAATATTCCGCACATAGCAAAACACGGCGACAAGCTTATTTTTGATTCCGAGGAAGCAAACCCCATAATGCTTGAAGATATGAGAAAATACTTCTCTACATTTATCCGTATAAGCGATAAAAAGGATGATGCAAAAGCAGAGGGAGAGTTTTTAATCTCCCCGTATTTAAGCGGGAACGGTATTTGTAACGCGCTTTCTGTTGATGATAAATATTTTGAAAAAGAAGAAAAAACGATTGAGCTCTCATACTTTTTCGGCGATGACGATTATGAGAAAGATCTTGAGAAAAACTTGGATTTTATTAAAGATTTAGATCCTGATCTGCTGCTTGGTTTTTACTACTTTCTGGATTATGAGGATTCCTTAAGAGAGATCTTTAAAAATCACCATGAGTTCGAAGAGTATGATGAAGTAATAAAAAAGTCAAAAATTTTAGTGACGGCATCTCCGCAAGCGGTATTAGAAAGTCTTGCTTCAGGCGCAAAGCCCATATATGTGCAAAGAGAAGATTATACAACAGATTTTTTAGAGCTTTTTGAAACTTTAAATGTGCCTATTGTTAAAAATTATGAAAAAGAACAACTTATTGATATTATAAGCTCGATAAATAACAATATATATTCCAAAATGGAACAAAACGGCGAAAAAATAGCATTTTTTATAAAAGAAAACTTAACTTTATAATGGATTAAAAGAAATTTAGTATATAATCAGGGTTCAAAATTTTAGAAGAAAGAGAGCTTAAAGATGCATAACAGTAGCCGTAGAGGTTTTATGGGTAAAGCATTTGGCGCCGTGGCAGGTGTTGGTGCCGTTGGTTCATTGGTTGCAATGAA
>JBFEYZ010000072.1:0-8264 GCA_041561855.1 Sulfurimonas sp.
AATCGTAAGATTATAGCGGCACTGACATCACGGTTGTCGTCATTTTCAAAAAAATCCTCGCCGCCCCACGAGTACATCTTTAAAAGTTTTAAAAAAAGCTCATCGCTTATCATCGAGTTTTGTATAAAAGATTTAAGCCTCTCTTTATTGCGGCTAAGTTTGAGGCTCATCAAAAGAGTGTTTGCGTCTATGTGCTTTGCAAGTTCTCTCTCTAGCGTGTCAATGGAGATAAACTCTACACCTTTTCCCGAAGAGAGTGCTGAAGCACTAGAGTGCTTTTCATAAAGCTCCTCACTTATGTTCTGCTCATAAGGAGTCATCATCTTTCCCTCAACCACAACTGCTACATTATCGTCAAACTCGTTTGAGATGCTTATATTGTGAAACTTCAACTGCGACTCAAACTCGTCACTGCTAAAAGCGCGGCTCCTGCCAAAAAGCAATATAGCTCTATTTTCCAACTCTTTTAAATTCATAAAGCAGATTATATCATTCGTTACACTCATTTGATATAATCGAAAATCAAATTAAAGGATTTTTATGAAAAAGCTATATGCGCCGTGGGAAAAGGTGTTTAAAAAAATAGCAACCCCTTTTGAGGAGTTTATACACGCGCAGACCACTACGGGTCTTATACTTATGATAATGACGGTAGTAGCTCTGCTGCTGGCTAACTCACCTATAGCAGACACTTACGGACACTTCTTTCACACCTACATCAACCTTGAAGTAGGTTCTTGGAAACTCTCCCACTCTATTCATCACTGGATAAACGACGGGCTTATGGCTATCTTTTTCTTTATTATCGGACTGGAGATAAAAAGGGAGATCACCGTAGGCGAACTCTCAGACATAAAAGTAGCCATCCTTCCGATCCTTGCCGCCGTCGGCGGGATGGTCGTTCCTGCTCTTATATACCTTAGCATTAACGGAGGCGGCGAAGGCGCAAAAGGGTGGGGAATACCTATGGCAACCGATATCGCTTTTGCCATAAGCGCACTGGTACTTCTAGGCAAAAGAGTTCCCACTTCGCTGGTTACCTTCTTGGTTGCTTTAGCGATCGTTGATGACCTTGGAGCAGTCGTTGTCATAGCTCTTTTTTACACAAATGAGATTCATATGCTATGGCTCGCGTCAGCACTGGTAGCTTTCTTTGTTATGATCGCTCTTAACCGTTTCGGCATACATGCGGTATTGCCATACTTTATAGTCGGTCTTCTTATGTGGTACTTTATGCTCGAATCCGGGGTGCATGCAACAATAGCTGGAGTCATTGCGGCCATGGCAATTCCGGCAAAACCAAAATACGCGCCTATCGCAATTACTGAACACACATGCAAACTGCTTAGCGAATATGACAAGTATCCGGTAGCAACCGATCATATGATGCATGAGAGACAAAAGGCAATCCTTCAAAACATAAAAGACACCATAGATGCGGTAGGGACTCCTTCCGCTAGGCTTGAACACGGTCTGCATCTGCCCGTAAGTTTAATAGTTATCCCTCTTTTTGCCTTAGCAAATGCTGGTATATCAATAGACTTCTCATCAATCAGCCAAAGCATAATGCAACCTATCTCTCTTGGCATCATACTTGGTCTTGTAGGCGGAAAAATACTCGGCATTGCCGGCGTATCATGGCTGGCAATAAAAATGGGTATAGCATCGCTTCCGCAAAATACTACTATGAGCCAGATTTTCGGTGTCTCCTTTTTAGGAGGTATCGGCTTTACGATGTCCATATTTGTCGCAGACCTTGCTTTTGCAGGGAATAGTGAATTTATCTTTCAGGCAAAAATAGGGATTTTGGCAGCCTCGTTATTCGCGGGTCTTTTTGGCTTTATATGGCTTAGATACATAGCAAGTTCTTTAAACAAATAGTGCTATAATTCAAAACCAGTTCATACAAGGATAAGGCTTATGAAAACGCTATATATACTTCTTTTTACAACCATGTTTTTAGGGGCGAACGATGCCGTACATGAATTCGCGCCAAGCAAAGATTGCCAAAAATGCCACGAACAGATATACAGTGAATACTACGGCTCTATGCACGCAAATGCAACACCGCAAAAAGACCCTATCCACAACGCTATCTGGAACAAGCAAGTTGCAATGACCAAGACCGAACAGTACAGCTGCGGCAAATGCCACACACCGGGAGCGGACAATCTGGACAAGATGACGACACCGGGCGAAAAAGCGATGTTTGATGAGCAAAATCCTACTCACCAAGAAGCTATAGGATGTGCATACTGCCACCGCATAGAGAAGATCGAGGAGCACGCACAAAATAACACGAACATTATCTCAAAAGATAAAAACAGCTATTACGGCTCTAACAGAAGCTCTCTTGACTCTCCATACCATAAGATTATAACCGACGAGAACGAAAACTTTAAAAACGGTAACGTCTGTATTGGATGTCACTCTCACAACGTCAATAAATTCGGCCTGAACCTCTGTTCAAGCAACGTAAACAGCGAAATGAACAATGCAAACTGCGTGAGCTGCCATATGCCTAAGGTCGAAGGGAGCTTCTCCTCAATCATAGAGACAAAAACTCACTCTTTCCACGGTTTTGCGGGTGCCCACTTTCACTCTGAGATGCTGAGTAAATATGTAAATATATCGATTTTAAGAAACATAGACCACTTTATAGTCAACATAGACAACCAGAGTTCTCACGCACTTCTGCTCCACCCTGCCCGTTTGGCTGTTTTAAAGATAAGCGTGACTAGAGACAAAGAGACTACAGAACTTGAAAAAGAGGTATTTGTCAGAGTCATAGGAAAAGATGGCAAACCCTCTATGCCTTGGATGGCGGATTCTGTTATAAAAGACACGATGATACAGGCAAATGAGAAAAGAGCCGTAAGAAGGGATTTCAAACTTCAAAAAGGCGACAGGGTTGATGTGGTGCTCGGCTGGTTCCTGGTAAATCCAAAAGCTCTTGAACCTCTTGGATTAAAAGATGAAAAAACGGCAAAAGAGTTTAAAGTGTTTAAGAGAGAGAGCTTCACTTTTTAGTCAAAGATGTTATTTTTTATTATCAGTTAATTGATCCAGTGTTATAATTGTGACAACTTTATAAAACATACGGATAATTTAGTGGCATCAAACAAATATATACTGATAGACAGAAGTATAATAGCTCAAGGTCGTATTCTTGACTTTGACATTTATCTGCCGCATGAATCAAAAAAAGACGTAGTCCTCTTTAAAGAGAGGAACTGCGTCATCTCCGAACAAGACATCGAACTTTTAGGGCAGAGCAAAGCGCTTTACGTAAATTCTCTCCAGCATAAAAATTATCAAGAGCACATTGAGAATATGCAAAAAGAGACTTACGTGGATACATGGGTCGAGGAAAAGAATATGTTCCCGCAGAGTTTTGAGGAGCGTTCTGCCGCCATATACTCAAATGCCTCAAGAATCCTCAACGACCTCTTTAGCAACCCTGAGACGCTTGGAAACTACGAGAGCTCAAAACAGGTTGTTGATGACCTCGTAGATAACATTCTGGATGATTCGTTTACGTTAAAATCCCTCCTGAGCATTGCAGAACACGACTACTACACTCACACCCATTCAATAAACGTATGCATTTATGCCGTAAGTCTGGGCTCTTTTTTAGGCATGGCAAAAGAACACCTATCCGAACTTGGAGAGTCCGCGCTTCTGCACGACCTCGGCAAAAGCAAGATACCCTCCGAGATAATAAACAAAAACGGAAAACTTACCGACAAAGAGTTTCAGCGAATGATGGCTCACCCATCGCTTGGCTACGCCATAGGGATGAAGCTTGGCATAACTAACAAAAGGGTTCTCCTTGGCATAAAGCACCACCATGAGAAGATAGACGGAAGCGGTTATCCTGACGGTTTTATGGGCAACGGAATACCTCTTTTTGCCCGGATCATAGGATTGTGCGACATATTTGACGCGCTGACTAGCAAAAGAAGCTACAAAGAGGCTATGACCACGTTCGAAGCACTTAAGCTGATGAAGCATCAGATGAACACGCACATAGACCTCAAGCTGCTAGATAGCATGGTCAGAATGTTCAAATAACTCCGCGCAGAGATATTTCGCATCCTTTAAAAGCAAAGTCTATCTCATCAGGCAGTTCTTTGTAAAGCAGAGGGCTGTCAAGATCAACATACTTGATTACATCACGGTAGGCGAAAGCCAGATAGAGTGCCATGTTTATAGAGTATGGACCCTCAAGCATGGAGCCTAGCATACATTTGATCTTATTTTGTCTTGCATACTCCAGTATCTCCACGGCTTTTGTAACTCCGCCGCACTTCATAAACTTGATGTTTATCATATCCGCACATTTTTGCTCTATAACCATTTTTGCATCTTCAAGGTTGAATACCGCTTCATCAGCCAAAATAGGTATATGCGAAAACTCTGTTAGCTTCTTTAGGCTCTTTAAGTCATATGCTACTACGGGCTGCTCAATAAGCTCTATCTTCACACCCAACATATTGTTTATAAAAAACTGCGAATCTTCAAAACTCCACGCCTGATTTGCATCGACCAATATCTCCGCATACGGCAGCTCTTTTGCTATCTTTCTTACGACATCCACCGCGTGTAAGATGTCACTGCCGACCTTTACTTTGAGTATCTCTTTGTTCTCATTGTAGGCTTTTTTGGCATCGTTTAACATTATGTCCACCACATTCAGACTTATGGTAACGTCTGTTTTTATCGGACTAAAATTCTCTATACGAAACTGCTCTGCCAAACTAAGATGCTTTTGTTTTGCATCCAGAGATACAAAGGCTATATCTAGTGCGGCTTTTGCGCTTGAGCCTATCTTGCACCGGGTATGCAGAAACTCAATAGCCTCTCTGCAGGCAAGGTTTAAAAAACTTTTATTTACACTCTCTATGGAATTTAGTATATCTTCTATACCCTCACCCGTTATCGCCTTTGTAGCTGGTGCTTCGCCGATACCGACAAGCCCGTTCTCATCCTCTACATGCACCCTTACAAACTCCACATGCGACGTCTCACGCAGAGCCGTTTTAAAAGGAGTCATAAGAGGTATATATTTTACTTCTGTTGTTATTTTTGTTATTTTCATTTTGCCATCCAAACCAGAACATTGCCCACGGCCAGACCGCCGAAAGTTCCTACCAGATAACCCATAACCGCCATAAGCACTCCCACGCCTACCAGAGCTTTGTTGTATGTTGCGGCCAAGATGGAGGCCGAAGCAACTCCGCCTATATTGGATAGCGAAGCTATGGCTATGCTGAAGAGGTCAAGAGAGAATATTTTTGCACCCGCCACCATGATAACGGCGTGAATGACCAAAATACAGAACCCCGCAAATACCAAAACACCCACACCGCTGAAATTCTCAAAGAGCGCTTTTGAGCCTATGAGCGCTATGAGCATATAGAGCATAGAAGTTGCAACTTCACTTGAACCGTTTAGCTCTTTTAGCCTTGTAAACGAACCTAAAACTCCCAGAACAGTAGCCAAGATGACTGTTGTCGTAGTATAGTTAAGTACTACAAATCCGCTCGAGGCTATAAGGTTTACGGCGAATGCTACTGCTATAGCCAAAAATATCAAAAGCCAGTATCTCTTTGCCCCGATTGTACAAGCACACCCTATTTCACCCAATTTCGCCATCTGCTCATGTGAAGCGGTCAAAGTGTTAAACCTGTGGGCAAAAGGCGTTAAAAACAGCAGGAACATTATCCATACCGTGTAGTTCACACTGTCCACTATTAACGCGTAACCAAATGCCTCTTGTGAAACGCCAAGAGCAGAGCCTACCGCTACCATATTTGCCACTCCGCCCATCCAGCTCCCGCTAAGCGCCCCAAAAGCCGATGCCGTCTCTGCATTAAAATCAAAAATGAAAGAGACGGCTACAAAACCAAAAGAGAGCGAAAGAACAGCCAAAATATAAGAGACAAGCAGAGGTCTGCCAAGTTTGAAAAAATCCCTTATATCTACCTGCAGAAGCATCAAAAAAAGCATGGCGGGAAGCAGATTCTGCTTTGTATTCTTGTATACCGCATCTATGGCATCATTTTGCTCAAACAGCCCAAAAGAGGCAAGCAGCATACTAAAGAGATATATAAAAACGAAAGATGGAACAAACTTAAATACTCTAAGAGAACTTTTTTGCTCTACAAGCGCTATAACTGCGGCTAAAAGAGCCAGAAAAAAGAGGTAGAGAAGTGGCGAGCTAATCATCTATGCCCTTACAAGGTGCGCCTTTAAAGCCGTCTATCTTTGCTCTCAACTCATCCATAAACCGCACGGAGGGGTCATCTTTAAATGTTCTGTATCCGTCATCTACCTCAAGCCAAAGCGGTGTGCCTTCAAAGCATCTATACTCATAATGTCCTATGACATACTCTATTTTAGGAAATTTCTCCTTTAGGTAGCCGACAAGCTCTATATTGGCTTTTAGCTGCTCGGGCGTAAGGTTGTCAGCCGAGTTTTCACCGCCGACATTCTCAATACCGATGGAGCTGTAATTAAGCCCTATTACGTGCCGCGCCATAAAATCAAGCGGCATTAACTGATGGATAACTCCGTCACGCTCGACCATAAAATGTGCCGATACATTTACTGCTCCGCCATTTTTTATGTCTGGCCTGTCAGAGGGCAGAGTCTCTGAGATAAAACGAGAAAAAGAGTCTTTAAAATCATCTATCGCCGTATGATGAATCACTATGATCTTTGGAGTGATCTTTATATCTTCTGCCTCTAAACCATAATGCTCTTTTATATACTCTTTGCTAAATTCTACTCTTGTTTTGCCGAATACTATAGGCGTCTCTTTTATCTGCATTGCCGCAAGAGATAGTGAGATGAATAGAAGAAATAAAAAAATACGTGTCATAGATATACCTCAAAAAAATTAACTGTATTATAGCTTTTATATACTTTTAATGGTTATAGATATAAGATAGTACTATGATTAAAAAAGAGATTATAAAACGAAATCTATTAGTAGAACCTCTAAGCGATAATGCCTTAAAATTGGCACGCGGTATTTATAACACACATCTTGCTATGGATGAAGATCTCTCTTTGGAGATAAAAATCCAAAATATTTTTAAACTTTTAAATCTGCACCCATGCAAAGACTCCATAATATATATTCAAGAGCTGCTTGAAGAGATAAACGAACCTTTGGCTGTTAGAAACTTTGAGTTTGAAGGCGAGACTGTCCAACTTAAATTTGTACAGTTTTGCACGTACGAGATTGGCGAAGAGACCGTAAAAATAGAGCTTAGCCCAGAATATCTGCATGCTCAAAGCGAATATATGTTAGACTCTTTTCTATTTTAATACAGAAAACAAAAGGTAGAAATTTGGCAAAAAAATATATTATCTTAGATACTGAGACAACGGGAACGGGCGAATTAGACAGAGTAATTCAACTCGGATTTATGGTTTTAGGAGAAAAGGAGATCGAAGTTCAAAATGAATTTTTCTCCTCTGATGTTCCGATCAACTATGCTGCTATGGAGGTTCACGGCATTACTCCCGATATGCTCGAAGGAAAAAGCCAATGCAAAGAGAGCGAATCTTATAAAAGACTCCTTGAACTAAATACTAATGAAAATTATCTCATTATCCACAACGCAAAATTTGATATTGATATGCTTTCAAAAGAGGGTTTTGTCACCCAGATGAAAGTTATAGACACGCTAAGAGTGGCTAAACATATATTTCCAGATGAAGAGGCGCACAGGCTCCAATACTTTCGTTACAAAATGGGTATATACCTAGAGGAACAAAAAGAGGCGGATGCACTTGGCATAACTATAAAAGCGCATGATGCAATAGGTGACGTACTGGTTCTAAAACTATTTTTAAGCAGACTAAAAGAGGCTGTTTTAACGCAATTTCCAGGGGAAAATCCGGTTGAGAAGATGGTTGATCTGACTCTTACACCGATCCTTATAAAATCATTTAACTTCGGAAAGTACAGAGGAAAAACTCTCTCAGAAGTCGCGGCAAGTGATGCTGCCTACCTCCGATGGATGCTAACGGGCATGGAAAATCTTGATGACGATATGCGCTACTCCATAAACGCTGCACTAGGAGTTTAAAACAGACTAAAGAGTACAAAAAGCACGAAAGCGATTACCCCGCTGATCAGCGCATATGGCATTTGTGTTCTGACATGCTCAATAACTTCACAGTCACTAGCCATCGAAGATATTATCGTCGTATCTGATATAGGCGAGCAGTGATCTCCAAAAATACCT
>JBFEYZ010000073.1:0-8258 GCA_041561855.1 Sulfurimonas sp.
ACACCGGCAGATATGTTGATAACAGCAGACGCCGGCAATCTATGGGCTGCAGCACAGGCGGGATTATTAAGGCCTGTCGAATCTCAAATACTCAAATCCAATATTTATCAGCAACAAAGGCACGATTATAAATATAAATCTATTACGGTTAAAATGCCATGAAACCCATAAAATAAGTGCACTTATGCCATAAAAAAGATACGGCACCAGACTAAATATTATTTTTGGAATTTTTGCCTCATAATATGCGATAAAAACAAATACCAAAAATATAAGAAACGGTATCGATATATTCAGGGCTACTGATTTTAAAGAGTTCATATATGCCTTTTATATAAAGCCTACCGTATAAGAGCAGATTACGCTTTTTTCAAAAACTCTGTTTTTAGGTAGATCTTTGTTCCGTTTACACGACCTTCTATATGATCTGCAACATCATGGGGGATCGTTATATTTCTGACCGTAGTGCCTCTCTTTGCCGTAAAACCTGCACCTTTAACATCTAAATCTTTAATGATAACAACACTGTCGCCGGCATTTAAAACAACTCCGTTCGAGTCTCTTACGACCACATTATCAGAAGTACCGCTCAAGCCGGCCTCAGCCCAGCTTTTCACATCATCTTCCATATACATCATATCAACAAGGTCTTCTCTTCCAAGAGCTTTTAGAAGTCTGTATGACATAACCGCAACTGCAGGAACTTCGTTCCACATGCTGTCATTTAGGCAGTTAAAGTGGGCCTCATCCATCTTGTCCGGATTTTGGATCTGCTCTTTGCATACAGAGCATACATATATCGACTGCTCTGCAGTTCCGTCTGATGGAGCTACCTCTAAAGCGCTAAGCCCTTCGCTGCTTCCGCAAAGCTCGCATATGCCGCCGCTTCTGTTCTCTAACTCTTTTTCTATGCTCATCTTCTCTCCTGTCTTACTTTTTAAATTCTATTATATCTTCATCGCTTGTAGGCTTTGTTTTTGTATTATCAAAGGCTTTTTGCGCCTCTTCTTCATTATAGTTTCTACACTCCTCAATCTTTTGAGGATCATCGTTTGGTCCGATGTTTTCACACATTGCAGCATTAAACTCAAAATATGAACATCCGCTAAAGAGAAAACTCGCTACTAAAATATATTTCCACATGAACTCAACCTTTTTTAATTATTAGATCTAAATATTTCGACGGTGTCTTTCTCATCATCTCCTGAGCAAGCCATCTTATCTGAAAATATGCAGCACCGCTGTCTCTAAGTGTAAGATAGTTTTTAAGACTGCGAAGATTAAATGTTACCACCATATCAACTTTTACATTGTCGGTTATGATATGCTTAAAGGCATCTCCGACGTTACGCTTTTTCTTTCCGGCTTCCAGCGCCTTATAAAGTGTTTCCGCATCTCCCATAAACTCATCTAAGAGTGGCAGAGAGCTCTTTGCTACGGCGATCTCGTTAAAGTTTTCTACCGTTTTTGATTGATATTTCAACTTGTCGTAAATTGCGCCTATCTCAATTTTATTGTACTCTTCATCACAAGTTACAAACATATCGAAACTCAAAACTTTATCTATAAAAAACTCTTTGTCTCCCGTAGTCTGTGAAGCAACAAAAGCATTTATAACGGAACTCATGGTATAACGTGTACTTCTGACGCTTATTGCCTGTATTCTGTGACGCGCATGCTCTTGAAGTACGCCTCTGCTTGTTCCTCTTATAAGAAAACTGAGGTTTGCATGCTCTAAAATAGAGTGATGAAAATGAGTCCAAGCCAGATCATTTAAAAGGTTTGAACCATCTATCTCGTTTATTTTACTGCGGGTAGCATCATCAGGCATATGGGTTTCGATATATTTGATCGCCTCATTTTCACTGTTTGCAAATGAGTCGTAACAAGTTCTAGCCGCAGCTTCGGCTACTCCGATACCGGTCTCTTGCATTAAAACAACTTCCGGCTTTGAGTATTTAATACCGTACATCTCTTCCATGGACCTATCCTACTTTGTATTAATCTTATTTTACAATAATAAACTTAGATATTCACTTCTGAATTCCGTCTAAAATCGGAACAAAATCACACTCTTCAAGCTCCTCTTTTTTCAGAGAGCCTCCGGTTTTTTTAAAACGTGTTATTATCTGTTTTGACCCGACCTGCATAGGAGCGATTAAAACTCCTCCTTCACCGAGCTGCTCAAAAAGCTTCTGCGGTATCTCCTTCGCCGTTGCCGAAAACAGTATTCTGTCATAAGGAGCATACTGCATCCAGCCGTTTTGCCCGTCATCAAGGCGAGTATGAATATTACCGATACCGAGCTTTCTAAAGCGTGATTTTGCTTCAAGTATAAGAGGCTCTATTCTCTCGATCGTAAAAACACCGCGGAAGAGATGCGACAAAACCGCCGCCTGATAACCGCTTCCGCAGCCTATCTCCAAAACCCTGTCCGCACCTTTTGGCTCTAAATACTCCGTCATCTTTGCAACCGTCAAAGGAGAGCTTATCCACTGTGCAGAACCCATCGGCAGAGCATCCAGCTTATAAGCATTATGCCTAAATCCTGCGGGAACAAACTCCTCTCTGTTGGTTTTTGCAATAGCGTTTTTCACACCCTCGCTTAGAGAGAACTTCTTATGACACTCCTCAGCCAGTTTTGCGGTTTTTGTTGCTGTTATTCTATCCAATGCCGACATCCATATATCTTCTCATTTTAATTATTTCGTTCTTATCGTACTCTAGCTCCAAGCAAGCCCTATTCTCATTTCTTTCATCTTCACCGTGAGGAGTTATAATGCCGCTTAATTTAGTACATTCATCGTTTTGTGAATCACTTGCTACAACATAACACTGGTTAATAACGGCAAGGGCCTGAGTTATAACTCTAAAATGTTCCGTTCTTAGCACTCCCCACCAAGAAGGAGCTGCTATAACGTCACATCCTTCCAGCTTCTGCCAAAACTCTTTAAAACGTAGTTCAAAGCAGATTAAAACGCCTATCTTTATGCCGTCTACCTCAACGATCTTTATATCCTCGGTGCTTCCCTCCGACATATATTTGTGCTCATCGCCAAAACGAAACAGCTTAGCCTTTGCTCTCTCATAGACGATCTCCCCGTTATGAAAGATCTTGGCAAAATTAAAAATCTCTTCGCCTCTTCTTTCAAGCATTGTAAGAATTATTATTTTATCTTTCGATGCTTTCTTAAGCTCTGTCTCTGCTTTACGGGAAAATTCCACCGCAGCATCGTAATTTTCGTAGTCAAAACCAGTTAAGCAGACTTCCGGAGCGACGATAAGGGATCTTTTTTCTATTTTGTTTACCAGACCCAAAAGTTTTTGTAGATTGGTTTCGTAGTTTTTTGTGGTTTCAAAAAGGAGCGAGCAGAGCTTATATCCGCTCTGCTTAGAAGTCGTCGTCAAAGCTTAAGCTTCCTTTTGAGTAGTTTGCGACCGTTCCTTCAAAAAAGTTCGTTTTTTGATCATTGAATTTTGAAAAATCATCAACCCATTTTATAGGATTCGACACATTGTAAAGTTTAGTAAAGCCTACACTTGCAAGCCTGTCGTCTGCGAGGTACTGAATATACTGCTCTATTATCGCATCCGTAAGACCTAATACCTGTCCGCCTGTTATATATTTCCCCCAGTCTGATTCAAGTCTGACCGCCTCTTTAAACATCTCTATTACCTCATTCTTGAGCTGCTCGGTAAAAAGATCAGGCCTCTCTTTTCTAAGCGAATTTATAAGATTTTGGAAAAGCACAAGGTGAGTCACCTCATCTCTTTGTATGAATCTTATCATCTGAGCAGAGCCAAGCATCTTTCCGCTTCTTGCAAGTGTGTAGATATATGCGAAACCGCTGTAGAAATAAATCCCCTCTAAAATCTGATTTGCAAAACATGCTTTTACGAAGTTATGTTCGGTAGGATTTTTGGAGAGTTCATCATAAACTGCCGCGATCGCATCATTTTTGCTCTTTAGCATCATATCACGGCGCCACAGATCATATATCTCTTTTGAGTTTACGGAAATACTGTCAACCATTACGGCATAACTTTGTGAGTGAAGTGCTTCTTCGTATGCTTGACGAACCAAGATCAGGTTAATTTCCGGAGATGTTACATAAGGATTTATATTATCCATAATATTGTTTGTTTGAAGAGAATCCATAAAAATCAATTGTGAAAGAGCCTTGTCGTAAGCAGCTTTTTCGATGTCCGTTATCTGCTTATAGTCGCTGACGTCACGCGTCATATCGACCTCTTTTGGAAACCATGTGTTATTCAACATCATCTCCCAAAGATTGTATGCCCACTGGTACTTAATATCGTTTAGCTCAAATATTCCGGTAGGGTTACCGCCGAATATTCTTCTATCATTTGCGTTTTCATTTGATTCAGGATTATATATCTTTTTTCTGTTCATCTCTTCTCCTAAAATTTTAGTTTATGATTATATCTTTATGAATATTTCGTTTTCATAAATTTAGAATAGTTTGATTATATTTTATACTGCTTATTTATTTGTATGCCGGAAGAATGCTAAATGTTGAGTTTGTAAAAAAAATGTAAAGAGACTGTAAAGTACTATTTTACAGTGTTCTTTTATACTTCTATAAATCTAATGATATCTGTAAAATTTGTTTTGTGATAAAGTAAAAATGATATCGTTAGATATTTATTAGTTAAAGGTAGTTTTCGTGTGGTTTTTAAAAAAATTTGGCGTATCATTAAATGATTATAAAATACTTGAAGATGAAATACTCCTGCTTAACAATACCAACAACGAATATAAAAATAGAATCTCACAACTTGAAGAAGAGTTATCCAAAATAAAATCAGCACCCAAAGATAACATTGCCGATGTATTGATGAAATCACAAAATGAACATCTAAAGGCAAATATTATCGATATTCAAAGCAACATGGCTGAATCTGTAAATGCCTCCAAAAGCAGTTTAAGCAAAACAGATGAGCTCGTAAACAGCATAGAGAGGATTGGACATCACATCTCTGATACAGTTACCAACCTTGATGATCTGAATGAACTTTCAGCGAGTTCTATGTCTACCGTTAGCGGTCTCTCAGAAAGAACCAATGATATCGTCAGTATCTTATCGCTTATCAAAGATATAAGCGATCAAACAAATTTGCTGGCTCTTAATGCGGCGATTGAAGCGGCAAGAGCAGGCGAACATGGACGAGGTTTTGCGGTTGTTGCAGATGAGGTGAGAAAACTTGCAGACAGAACAGACAAAGCAGTAAGTGAGATAAATATTTCTCTTCAGTCTATGAAGCAGGATGTTGAGAGCATCTCAAATGAATCCAAAAAAATACAAGATGGCATATCAACCTCAAATAACCTAATAATCAAACTAAATGACTGTCTTGTACGCGACTCTGCGGAGATGAAAGAGTCTTTTCTCAGCATGGGCTTTACGGCGGATAGGGTTTTTATGTCTCTGGCAAAACTTGACCATATTCTCTGGAAAGTAAACACATACTATTCCGTTGCAACAAAGAAAGAACAGTTCAAATTTGTTGACCATCATAACTGCCGCTTAGGCAAATGGTACTATGAAGGCGAAGGTAAAGCAAACTTTGCCGATACTTCAAATTACAGCAAACTGGAAGTTCCTCACAGTATCGTACATGAGAGTACCCATAAGATCTTTGACTTGATGAGCAAAAGCAATATTGATATAAAAATATTAAAAAGTGCTTTTGACGAGATGGAAAAAAGCAGTGATGATGTATTTTCCACATTGGATAAGATACTTCATGATAAAGATTAATATAAAACTAACTTTATAAATTATCAGCACAAAAATATACTATATTCCAATAAATTTATATTGCTTATAATATTCCAAAAATATTATAAGGAGCAATGTATGAAAATTTTTATATTTTTCATACTTATAATTACAACAATGAATGCATCTGATTTAAAACCATGGGCAAAAAAGATAGAACTGCTCAGCGATGAAGAGAAGAACGTACTGATTCACAAAGGTACAGAGAGACCTTTTTCAGGCAAATATACGAATGAAAAATCAAGAGGTATCTACACCTGCAAGGTTTGTGACGCTCCGCTTTATGATTCAAGTTCGAAGTTTGATTCAGGTAGCGGATGGCCGAGTTTTGACGATGCCATTGAGGGTGCCATCAAAAGAATTCCCGATGCTGACGGCAGAAGAGTAGAGATCGTCTGTGCTAACTGCGGAGCACATCTTGGTCATGTTTTTGAAGGCGAAGGATTTACGTCCAAAAATACGAGACACTGTGTCAACTCAATATCTCTTAACCTTGTAAAAAAGCCCGATGTTAAAAACAGCAACCTCTCTTATGCATACTTTGCAGGGGGATGTTTTTGGGGAGTTGAATACTACTTGCAAAAACTCGACGGCGTAAAAGAGGTGATATCAGGATTTATGGGCGGACATGTAAAAAACCCGAGCTATTACGAAGTTGTACGAACGGATACGGGGCACCTTGAGACCGTAGAGGTCGCTTATGACAGCAGTTTGATCTCATACGAAGAGATAGCTAAAACATTTTTTGAGATCCACGATCCTACGCAGACGAACGGACAAGGTCCTGATATCGGAGAGCAGTATCTATCTGCAGTGTTCGTAAGCAGTGAAGAGGAGAGAGAAACAGTTAAATCTCTTATTGGAAAACTTGAGGCCAAAGGATATAAAATAGCCACAAAAATACTCAAGAAGTCAGAATTTTACCCGGCTGATGAGTCTCATCAAGACTACTACGACAAAAAAGGAAGCAAGCCCTACTGTCACGGCTATGTAAAAAGGTTTTAGCACTGTAGCACCGTTTTTAGGTGCTACTCTTTTACTACTTCTTTTATTATCTTATCCTCGTCATATCCCTCTGTCCCGCGGGTTTTACTGAAATCACGCGCTGACTTATCAAGAGACTCCAACGCCTCATCTTTATATTTTGTCACAGTATCACCAGTCTCATGTGAATATATGATATAAACACCTACTGCCAAGACAAGGAACATCAACTTAAAACTGTTCCCGCGATATAGAGCAAAAGCCATTATAGCAATTACAATAAGAGATACTAGATACATGGTACTATCCTTTTAAAGCATATATTTGATATTTTTATGAAATAGTATAGCAGAATTACGATTATTTGAGAGAGAAACCTTCACGCATGAACTTCATGTGTGAAGGTGATTAAATTACTTACGTGCGTGTCTTTTTCTTTCGTTTTCAGTCAAGAATTTTTTACGGATACGGATGCTTTTTGGCGTTACTTCCAAGAGCTCATCATCCTCTATCCACTCCAAGGCACGCTCTAGAGACATGTCACGCGGCGGGATAAGTTTTATCGCTTCATCTGCACCTGATGAGCGGACATTTGATTGTGCTTTTCCTTTAATAGGGTTTACTACCAGATCGTTTGAACGAGAGTGTTCACCGATGATCATACCCTCATATACTTTTGTTTGAGGTCCGATAAAGAGAACTCCGCGATCTTGAATATTAAAGAGTGAATATGCAAGCGTTTCGCCGTTTTCCATACTTATTAGTGCACCGTAACTTCTTGATTCTACACTTCCGCTAAATGGACGGAACTCCAAGAAAGAGTGGTTCATAACACCCTCTCCCTTAGTATCGGTCAAAAACTGTCCTCTAAACCCGATAAGTGCGCGGGCAGGGATCTCAAACTCTATTCTTTGGAAACCCTGTCCCATTGGAACCATAGATTTCATCTCAGCTTTTCTTTTTCCAAGACGCTCGATAACGGTACCGCCGAACTCTTCAGGAACATCGATTACAAGGTGCTCGAACGGCTCACACTTTATACCTTCGATCTCTTTTACGATAACTTCCGGACGAGATACTCCAAATTCGAAATTTTCACGTCTCATATTTTCTGCAAGAACTGTGATCTGCAGCTCACCGCGCCCTGAGACTTTAAATTTACCCTCACCTACGACTTCAAGCTTCATAGCAACGTTTGTCGTCATCTCAGCTTCAAGTCTGTCTTTTAGCTTGTTTGAGGTTACGTGCTTACCTTCCTGTCCTGCAAGAGGAGAATCATTTACCGAAAATACGACCGTTAAAGTAGGCTCTTCGATATGCATAGGGTCAAGAGGCATAGGGTTTGCAGGGTCACATACCGTATCGCCTACATCAACGGTTTCCAAACCTGCGAATGCGACTATATCGCCCGCTTCCGCTTCTTGGATCTCCATACGGTTAAGTCCGTGAAAACCTATCAGCTTTGTAATA
>JBFEYZ010000074.1:0-8125 GCA_041561855.1 Sulfurimonas sp.
CTTCATTCTTTAGCAGGCTTTCATCAAAGCATACGACTTGATTTCTACCGTGTTCTTTTGCATGGTAGAGTGAAATATCTGCATACTTAATACACTTCCAAATACTATTGCTGTCATCAGGAAACATTACGGCTCCAACGCTTAGCGTCTTTGTAAATGTTTCGGAGCCTGCAGAGATGCTCTGCTTTGCAAAGTTTGTACGAATCTTCTCGGCAACCTCTTTTATGTGCTCTCTATCACAGTTATGAAGAAGCACTATAAACTCTTCGCCCCCGAACCTGATCGGTATGTCGGATGTGCGTATCGACTCTTTTATTACTCTTGAGACCACTCTTATAGCTTCGTCTCCTACATCGTGCCCGTAAGTGTCGTTTATCATCTTAAAGAAGTCTATGTCTATCATCAAGACGCCGTAAGGAACTTGACTTCTTAGTGCTTGAGGGATAGCTGTTTCCGCAAACTCATCCAAATATTTTCGGTTAAACATTCCTGTTAACTGGTCGACCCTTGCCATCTTGTTTAGTATCTGCATAAGTTTTTTACTTACGATCGCAGGTCTGGCTGTCGCAATATAGTCCTCTATTAGGCCTACCAGGTTTCTGACCCTAAGGCTCTCTTCCTTGTCTTTTGTGACTATAGAGATTATAAGGTTAAGCTCATTTGAGATCGAGTAAGGGATGCAGAGATATTCCAAGCCCTCCTGATGAAACTTGCTGCACGTCTCATCAAAAATTGTCGAATCTACAATGCTGTTTATGCGGTCAGCTCTGCATTGGGAGTCGCTTAGGTCACAGTGACAGCCGTTTACGCTGTATACAACTTTTTTTATGCCGCTTAGAGTGTCTGCTTCTATAATTGTAAAATCATCGAGTTTGAATTTTGTTCTAAAGAGATAAGCGAGTCTTTCGTATATGTCTTCAAGGTTTTCGTCATGTTCTATGGTCTGCTTGAACTTATATATCTCAGAGAGCTTGTCTATAGTATCGTTAATGTTTACAAGCGGGTCATGCGAGACATCTTTGTTCTTGTTCTGAAGAAATATATAGACTTTTTTGTCTATCTCGTCAAACACTTTTTGAAGTTTTTCAAGCAGAGAGTTGAGCATATTTGCAACTGACTTGCTTTCGCTCATATTCCCGCCGTCTACTCTTTTTGAGTAGTTGCCGTTGTATGCAGCCAGCATTACGTCTCTGATAGAGTAGAAAATGTTTACGTAAGGTTTTAAAAATTTATTTACTGTAATAAGTACGGCAAGCATTATAATAAGCGCTACAAGAGCCGTGTATCCTACAGTCGCAAAACTGCTTCCCCTTATGTCGCTTATATCTATGACCATACTGATTGCACCGAGAACTTCTCCCTCTTTGGCATCGTGGCATGTCATACAGTTCGTTACTCCGAATGCCGATGCTTTAAACGGTATGGTCATACGCAGTGTGCTCTTAGTAGCGGTCTCTGTCATCTCTTCTATCGTTTTGCCGCTTCTGAGCACTCTTTTGTCAATGTCGTCACGGGCTATTTCATTATTGAAACCCTCTCCGTACTGCTCAATTACTTTTGGAGAACGTGCGATCCACAGCGCGCTTACGTTCTCAATGCTCTCTATCTGGTTAAGAAAATAGAGACGTTTGTCCATTATGCCGTTGACCATATGAGCAGTTAATCCGCTTTTTACAACCTCTGCGGTAAGCATTGCCCTTTTTTCTGCGCTTTGGATACCGAAGTTTCTGAAGCTAAGAGAAACAATAATGATCATCAATATGAAAAATATTAAAAACAGTCCGGATAGGACTAATGTAACCTTCTGTCTTGTACTCATTCTTAGAGCCTTTATATTTTGATACTGGTCTGTTTGTGATATAATTTTAACTTATTATATCATAGAGATAAAAATAATCATCACTTTGTAATAAAAAAAACCAAATAAAATATAAAGGTATTTTTTTGACTGACATTACTAAAAAAATATATACTCAAGTAAAACTTTTTGTAACCTCGTTTGTAGATAGAGACCTTACTTTTTATGCAGCAAGCCTTAGTTTTTATACTATTTTTACGCTTATTCCGCTTCTTGTAATTGTGCTGACCCTTTTTACTTCAATGCCGAATTTCTCAGAGCATTACGAGAAGATTCAGGAGTTTATTTTCTCAAATATAATGCCGGTTAACTCGGAGGCTTTGATGGGGCATATAAACTCGTTCTTGCAAAATTCTGTTGAGATGAGTATGATCAGTTTTGTGGCAATAATAGTATCTTCACTTCTGTTTTTTCAAAATTTCGAGTATATCGCCAATAAGATTTTTCATGCAAAAAAGAGAGGACTTTGGCAGTCGGTCACTACATTTTGGACACTTTTAACACTCACGCCAATAGGACTTGGGGTCTCTTTTTATATAACTGGCTATGTTGCTTCTTTAATGGCAAGCAGCGAGTATACATCGGGAATCAACATACTGCCTTTTGTCCCTTATATAATCATATGGGCACTATTTTTTCTTATATTTCAGATCTCTGCGAACACAAAGATACATACAAGAGCTTCGTTAATAAGTTCCTTTGTAATATCTATAGTCTTTAGTATCGCCAAAAACGGTTTTATCTACTATGTTTTTTACAATAAGGCTTATGCTACGATGTACGGCTCCTTTTCCATCGTGATGTTTCTGTTTTTATGGATATATGCGTCATGGATTATCTTTGTATACGGGTTGAAATTATGTTACATGATAAATCGCGTATATGAAAAGAGAGCAGGCAAAGAGCAGCATAATACCGGTGACTATTCTGCTAAAAACGGCCCCGAGACTCAGCAGAATATAGAAGAAAAAAAGATAGATATTTAAGCTTATTAAACTCGCTTTGGCACCTAGTTTTAGAAGCCACATAAGAGATGGGTCTAAAATATTACCAAAGCCTATGATGTGTACAAATATGCTCAGAGGATAAAACAGTGTAAACAGCAGCGTCCAGATAATGGATAGCGGATGGTAGATGCTGAAATTCTCAAAGATGGCCAAAGATAAGGGAAGCATCAATAGATAAATCCAAATCGGCAGAAGTAAAAACTGCAATGTTCTGTTTAAATCTTTAAAGTGAAGAATAAACAAAAATATATAAAAAACTCCGCTTGCCGATAGCCAGAAACCAATAGAGAAAAAGAGTCTTGGAAATAGTGAGAGAAGCAGTAGAATAGTTATAAAAAGAGTCTGCATAGAGACTATTTTAACTCCTCTGTCATATAGTACAAAGCCCACGGCTAACATTCCAAAAGCACGTATAAGAGAAGGCGGAGAATCTAAAAAGAGCATATATGCAAAAAGCATAATACCGACAGCTATAAAGAGATCAGTTTTTGCATTTCTATATGGGAAAAACCTATCTTGTAAATAGCCGTAAACGGGTCTTAAGAAAAAGAAGAGAAGAGTGCTGAGTACTCCAAGATGAAATCCGCTTATGGCAAGAAGATGAGAGACACCCAAGGTTGAGAAGCTCTTTTGCAGTTCAAAATCAAGAGGAGTTGCCGTGTACAGAGCTTGATAGATATTGACGACTTCTTTTTCTTTATGTGAGGATAAGATAAAGGTGTTGAGGTTCTGTTTTGTACTCTCTTGCTTATTTATGTTTATGATTTTACTCGGCCCGTAAAATGTTGTGAGGTATTTGTAAAAACTTAAATCTTTTGGCCAGATCTCAAGTTCAATCTCTTTGTTTTTAATATCTTGAAGTGATTTTTTTGCCGTTGTATAAAAAACAAGACCGTCTCTGCTTTTTAGTTTTAGTACCTGATATGTTCTGTTGTCTTTACTTTTGGTGTACTGCTTTAAAACTGTTGCATTAACAAGAGTCGAGTCGAAGAGAGTGAATTTTTGAAAAGATCTATACTCTAAAAAAAGTGATATCAGAAGAATAAGTAGTGAGAACAGGGTAAAGAGCAGAACATCTCGCTTTGAAGTAAAAAGTGAGACTCTCTCTATCATCTATCTATAGCGGCGGCATAGATACCGAATCGTTGCCGATGTCAATATTTGCAGAGCGTGTATCTACGTTTTCGTAGATCGTCTCCACGGCTCTAGGCACTCCATCGACAAAGCGTGTGAGCTTTTTCTGGAAAACAAGTTTTACGTGCCCTGTAGGACCGTTTCTCTGTTTTCCGATGATGATCTCCGCATCTTCTTCCTCTTTTTCTATGTATGTAGGAGTAAACTCTTTACCCTCTGCTTTTGCCGCTTTTTCGCGCTCTTTTTCCTCTTTGTAGAGGTAGACGTCATCACGGTACACAAAGAGGATAATATCCGCATCCTGCTCGATAGAACCAGATTCACGGATATCGCTAAGCATAGGGCGTTTGTCGTTTCTGGATTCAAGTCCGCGGTTTAGCTGAGAGAGAGCAACAATCGGCATATTTAGTTCACGAGCAAGCATTTTAAGCCCGCGAGAGATCTCTGAGACCTGAAGGTGTCTGTCTTGGCTTCCAACTCCCTGCATGATCTGCAGGTAGTCGATCACTGCTATCTCTATCTCAGGATGCTGGTTTTTTAGTTTTCTAAGTTTTGAGCGTAGCTGGTTTATATTTATGCTTCCTTGATCATCAACAAAAAGTTTTGCATGATTCATCTTGTCAATCGCACCGTTTAGTGAACTCCACTGATCATCGTTCATATCGCCGACACGCAGTTTTTGCAAAGGGATAGATGTCTGTATGGATAGAAGCCTGAGCATCAGCTGCTCTGCCGGCATCTCGAGTGAGAAAAACGCAACCCCTTTGCCTTTTGAGATAAGACTGTTTACTGTGTTGAGGATAAAAGATGTCTTACCCATTGCAGGACGAGCAGCAACGATGACAAGGTCTCCTTTTCCAAAGCCCGTGGTCATCTTGTTTAGCTCATGAAATCCTGTATCGACGCCTACAAGCACATTATTGCCGCGGGCCTTCATCTCTTTGATGTACTCCATAGTGTCAAACGTCATTTTCGGAGAGTCTTTAAAGTCGCTTGTCTGGTTGTCCTGAGTTATCTCGTATAGTTTTTTCTCAACTATGTCTATAACTTCGGCACTTGGAAGCTCTTCTTCTACCGTTACTCTTTTTATCTCTGTTGTAAGTGTTAGAAGATGGCGTTTTAGGGATTTGTCTTTTATCTCGTCAACATATGCTTTAGTGTTTGATATAGGGTTTGCAGAGAGAATCTCAAGCATAACGCTCTCATCAAATTTTTTCATCTTGATGAGCTCTTTTTTTATAAACTCTTCATCAATAGGCTGATCTTTTTGTAAAAGAAGGGTCATGGCTTTAAATATATCCTGATGAGCAGGAAGGTAAAAGTCATCTTGTCTTAAGGCGACACTTAGTTCGTCAAACTGACTTGGTTCAAAAATAATAGAACTTAAAATAGAGCGCTCAAAAGCGAGATTGTATAAATTTTCCTGCATTACTCTTTCTCTTTTGCCATTTTTTCTACTTCATCCACAAATCTGTCGACCAGTTCGCTTTCATCAAGATTCGCTACAACCTCACCTTTTACCATCACAAGTCCTTTGCCTTTGCCGTATGCGATTGCAACGTCGGCGTGAGCCGCTTCGCCTATGGCATTTACAACACAGCCCATAACGGAGACGTTAAGAGGTGCTTTTATATGTGTAGTACGTCTCTCTATTTCGCCAACTGCCGTTACAAGGTCTGCTTCAATGCGTCCGCATGTAGGACATGAGATGATATTTAATCCGTCTTTTGCCGCTCCGCTGTCTTTGAGGATTGCACGAGCGACATTTATCTCCTCTTCCAGTTCTCCCGTAATAGAAACTCTCATGGTATCGCCGATACCGTCAAGCAAAAGTGCACCGAGTCCGATGGAACTCTTTACCGTTGCGTGAAAAAGTGTTCCCGCTTCTGTGACTCCAAGATGAAACGGATAACTGTTTTTTGGGCGAAGCATACGGTAGGCGTCAACGGTTCTTTGTACGTCGCTGGCTTTGAGAGAGATCTTTATGTCGTCAAATCCCAAATCTTCTAAAAATTTTATGTTGTACTCGGCTGATGCCACCATACCCTCTGAAGTCTGTCCGTACCTGTTTAAGAACTCTTTTTCCAAGCTTCCTGCATTTACACCGATGCGTATAGGGATATTTCTTGCCTGACAAGCTTTTACGACCTCTTTAACGCGCTCTTTTGAACCGATATTGCCAGGATTTATGCGGATGCAGTCTACAACTTCTGCCGCTACTAGTGCTAAACGGTGGTTGAAGTGAATGTCCGCGACAAGCGGAAGCGAGATCTGCTCTTTAATCGATTTTAGTGCCAGTGCATCTTCCATCTCAGGAACTGCGACACGTACAATGTCGCATCCTGCAAAATGAAGCCGCTTTATCTGCTCCACGGTCGTTTCAACATCCGAAGTTTTTGAAAATGTCATGGACTGCACACTGATAGGCGCGTCGCCGCCTACTGCTACATTGCCGACAAATATTTGTTTGGTTGGGACTCTTTTTATCATGAAGAGATTTTATCTTTTTTGGGATAAAAAGGTGCTTTATTTTCACATGTATAAAACATGTGAAAATAGGAGAGGTTAAAATTTAAAAGTAAGGTTTGTGTAGAAGTATCTTCCAGGCTCATTCATAAGCATGGTTGTTCCTCCAGAACTTAAAAGGATCAGGTCTACGTAAGTGTTGCTCTGAGCGTAGGTTTTGTCAAAAATATTATTCACGCCTATACTTATTTCAGCGTGTTTGTCTATTTCGTGTTTGATTTTTGCATTATAAATACTCCAGCCGCTAAGTTCCTGCTCGCCGCTTTGACTATCTATAGTGTCCCATCTGTCCGAAGCCTGCATCTCAAGAGTTGCCATTGAGTTGTTCATGTACTCATAATTTATAGCAATATTCCCTCTAAGAGGTGCCATATCTGCAAGATCTCTGTCGCTCTGAGAAGCGCTGCTCTCTTTTTTCCCTCTTTTGTAAGAAGCCCCTGCATCAAGAGAGAGATTGTCTGCTATAAAGTAAGTGCCGCTCAGTTCCGCACCGTAAACAGTAGCGTCTATATTTTCAAAAGTGTACGCATTTGGAGCCGTTCTTCTTAGGTATATATAGTCTTCAAGCATCGAGTAGAAAGTTTTTGCTTTAAATGAGAAATTATCATAAGAGGCTTCATATCCAAGATCGATCTCTCTGTTTTTTGTCTGTTTTAGCTCTTGGTTGCCGGTAATGTAGTCGACTACAGGATAGAGTTCTCTTGCATCCGGTACACGAGCAGCCGAGCCAAATCCTAGGAATATGCTGTTTTGCTCATCCAGTGAGTAGGTAGCAATTATATTCGCGCTCAGAGCAGTGTAGTCGTTTGCATGTTTTGCAGTATCATCAGGAGTGATTTCCGTAGAGTCGTATCTTACTCCGGTCTGTATATTTAAATCTCCGAAAGATTTTTCAAGCTTTGCAAACAGCGCTCTGTTATCTGTCTGCGTAGGAGTAAGACTGACACCCATTGGAGTTACGACCCCAGTTGTCGCGTTTGTAGCATACTTTTTGCCCTCCCAGGTTCTTTTGCTTCCGTCTATACCTACAAGCAGTTTATATGAATATATGTCGAAACTGTTTTTGAGTTTTACACCCTGCATAGTAGTCTTTAGATGGTTAGTCATATAGTTTGCAGCACCAGAGACTCTAAACCTAGTATCCATCGGATGGTCAACATCCGAGTAGTAGTACTGGATGTTTAGATTTTTGTAGTTGTTTGTAAGATTGTCAATATTGTACTCGATACTGTAGATATTTGAGTCGTCATACGCAGCATCCATCTTTGAGTTTCCGTAAAGAACGTCATCGCTTCTGTTTCCTGTATAGCTAAGGCGGAGTTCTTGGTCTTCAAGAGTTTTTATATAGATTTTAGACATAACACTTTTTTTAGTATATGCTTTAATATCTTTATATTGTGCCTGATATGCGGTTGCAGCAGGAGCTATGCCATCTAATACAGCTTTATCTATCTGTTCGGCGATTGTATTACCGTCGCCGTCTTCATATTGGTCACTTGATTCATGTGAAAAGCTAAGAAGCGCACGAACTCTATCTGTGCCTCCGCTTATACTTGCACCTATTTTTTTATAGCCCCAGCTTCCAAGACCAAAATTCACC
>JBFEYZ010000075.1:0-7870 GCA_041561855.1 Sulfurimonas sp.
GAGACAATGCTCAAATTTGTTCTCAGATTTAAGACCGTAACTATTGTTTTTGTACTTATACTCTTTTTTGGCTCACTTTCGCTGTTTCCGAAGATAGGTATGGATTTTATACCAAAAGAGGACAAATCAGAGTTTGAGATAAAGATAAAAGCAGATGCAGGGATATCGCTTGAAGAGATGGTCAAAAGAAGCAAAAAGGTCGAGGAGTTGGTAAGAGCCAATCCTTATGTCGAGTACACGACCTTAAATGTAGGCTACAATACGAACCAAGAGAAGCATAAAGCGATCATTTATGTAAAACTTAGCCCAAAAGATAAACGAGAGCCAAGCCAAGAGGATATCATTCAGGATTTTAGACAAAAACTTGAACCATTTAAAAAAGATATGTTTATAACCGCTTCGGCAATTCCGGATATTAAAGGTGCCGGCGTGTCGGTTCCTTATCAGATAGTCTTAAAATCTGACTCCTTTAAAGATCTGCAGACGGCCAAGAAAAATTTAGTTGAGTATCTCTCAAAAAAAGAGGGGTTTGTAGATATTGATACGGACCTTGATGAACCAAAACCGCAGATAGATATAAATATTTTAAGAGAGAATGCTTCTAGTCTCGGTATTTCCGCCTCAGAGATAGCAGAGGCTATATCTATAGCTTTTTCAAGCGATCTGGAGATATCCTATTTTGAAGAAGACGGAAAACAGTATAACATCACGCTTAGATTTGGCGATGAAGAGAGGGTCTCTTTGGAGGATGTAAAAAAACTTCAACTGAGATCAAAAGATAACGTACTTGTCTATCTTGACGGACTGGTTACATTTACAAAGAGCCACACGCTTGCAACGATAAACCATTTTGACAGAGAAAGAGAAGTAACCATTTTTGCAGACCTTTTCGGGCTTGATCTAGGCGGTGCGGTCTCTTATACAGAAAAAGAGATAAAAAACCTGCTGCCTAAAGGTGTGACATACAGGTTTACTGGATTTGCCGAAGAGATGGTAAAGACGGCAGATGCATTTGCAGCGGCAATAGCACTGAGCGTCATTTTGATGTTCATTATTTTGGCTATTTTATATGAGTCGCTCATTCAGCCTATTATAATAATGGTAGCACTTCCTCTTAGCATAGTCGGTGTAATGCTCTCCCTCTACATATCGGGACTTCAATTCAGTCTTTTTGTCATGATCGGATTTATGCTTCTGATGGGTATGGTAGGCAAAAATGCAGTTCTGCTTGTAGATTTTGCAAATAATGCCATGCAAAACGGCAAAAGTGCTGATGAGGCACTTGTGGAAGCAGGAGAGAAGAGACTTCGCCCGATACTTATGACCACCATTGCGATGGTTTTTGCAATGCTTCCGCTCGCACTGGCAGAGGGGCTTGGAAGTGAGACCAAGGCACCGATGGCGATCTCCATCATCGGAGGGCTTTTAAGCTCAATGGTTCTTACTCTTCTTGTCGTGCCAGTTATATATAGAGTAATAGCTCCTCTGGATATGTGGTTAAAAAAGTTCTATGATAGTAAAAATATTGAAATATAATTTTATGATTAAACAATACTTAAAGCTTGTAAGAGTATAATTCCGAACTTTTTGTAGAAACAAAACCAATGGGAATGTAGATTAAAGCGCCCACGGGGACCCAAGTATTTAAAGATTTAAGGAATTGTAGATGTACGCAATTATCAAAAACGGTGGCAAGCAGTATAAAGTTCAAGAGGGTGATATTTTATTACTAGATAAAATGTCTCTTGAGCCAAAAGCTTCTATCGAGATTAAAGAAGTTCTGGCTGTTAATGCAGGTGAACTTAAAGTAGGAGCACCATTCGTAGAGGGTGCTGTTGTAACTGCTGAGGTTATCAATGAAGGTCGTGAGAAGAAAGTCGTAACTTTTAAAAAGCGCCGTCGTAAAGATTCTAAAGTAAAAAGAGGCTTTAGAAGAGACTATACACGCGTTCGTATAACAAATATAGCGGCATAAGCTAAAAAAACTCAAGGAGATCTAAGATGGCACATAAGAAAGGTCAAGGTAGTACACAGAATAATCGTGACTCGGCTGGTAGAAGACTAGGTGTAAAGAAATATGGTGGAGAGACTGTAGTAGCAGGTAATATCATTATCCGCCAAAGAGGAACTAAGATCCACCCTGGTAAAAATGTCGGTATGGGAAAAGACCATACGATTTTTGCATTAGTTGACGGAGTTGTATCATTTCACAGAAAAGATAAAAAACGTCAACAAGTTTCAATAATCCCCGCTGCATAATTCTACAACTATTTGAGCTTCGGCTCAAATATTTCTACTTCAACCATTAGGTTAACTGCCTAAGAAAATTTAAAATATTTAACAATTTACTTTTTATTGTCGGTAGTAAATTTTTAAGTATTAAACATCAAGGAAAATATATGTTTACAGATAGCGTAGAGCTAACGGTCTCTTCAGGCAAAGGCGGTCCGGGGTGTGTTGCATTTCGTCGTGAAAAATTTGTAGTAAACGGCGGTCCTAACGGCGGTGACGGCGGCAAAGGCGGTGATATCTGGTTTAAGTGCGATAATAATACCCATACATTGTCTCATTTTCAAAAAAAGATGCATATAAAAGCTGATAACGGCGCTCCGGGCGAAAGCTCAAATATGACCGGAAAATCCGGTTCGAAAAAAGTTATTATCGTACCTCCAGGAACACAGATAATTGATATGGAGAGCGGTGAAATCATTTTCGATATGTTAAAAGACGGACAGGAAGAGCTTTTTATAACTGGTGGAAGAGGAGGACTCGGAAACACTCACTTCAAGTCCTCGACCAACCAAAGACCTACCTATGCACAGCCGGGAGAGAAGGGTGAGACAAGAAGGATCAAGCTTGATCTTAAACTTATAGCCGATGTTGGTCTTGTCGGTTTTCCAAATGTTGGAAAATCTACTCTTATATCAACTGTATCAAATGCCCGTCCAGAGATCGCAAACTATGAGTTTACTACACTTACTCCAAAGCTAGGTCAGGTAAATATAGGTGATTTTGAGTCTTTTATTATGGCGGATATCCCTGGTATTATAGGTGGAGCGCACGAGGGTAAAGGCTTAGGAATAGAGTTCTTAAGACATATTGAGAGAACAGAGATACTACTGTTTATGGTAGATTTAGCTTCATACAGAGACCTAAAAGAGCAGATAGAGACACTAAGAGCGGAAGTAGCGGCATTTTCAGATAAGCTGGCACACAGCAAATATGCAATAGCATTAACAAGAGCAGACGTAGTTCCGCCTGACGAGATAGCTGATCTGGTCAATAGCTTTTTGGAAATAATAGGCGTAGAAGCTACTATAAGCAGCGATATAGCATTTGATCCGTCAATGCCTTATTTTATTCAAAAAACTGCCGATGAGACACTCGGCTATAATAGAGAGCTGCCTTATTTTATAGTGCCGATATCCTCTGCAACAAATAAAAATATCGAGCCTCTTAAAAATGCCTTGTTTAAGTTAGTTCAATCAAAAAGATCAGAGCACTAAAAATGAGAAGAGTCGTTGTAAAGGTGGGAAGTGCAGTTCTGACACAAAATGATTCTATCGCCGTAGATAGAATGAGAGAGCTGGTTGATTTTTTATATGAGCTTAGAAAAACAAATGAAGTAATTTTGGTCTCTTCTGGTGCAGTTGCCGCAGGCTATACGGCGCTTAAGCTTGATAGAAGCGTATTGCAGAACAAACAGGCTTTGGCCGCTATCGGGCAGCCTATACTAATGAACAAGTATAGCAAGAAGTTTGGAGTACATGATGTGCTTACGGCACAGGTTTTGGTAACTGCAGCAAATCTGCAAAGAGAAGATGAGATTCAGAGGATCAAAGATACCGTAAACACACTTCTCTCAAACGGAGTCATTCCTATTGTCAATGAGAACGATGCAACATCTACAAAAGAGCTGGTTGTCGGAGACAACGATCAGCTTTCAGCTTATATCACGAAACACACGGATTCGGACCTGCTTATAATTCTATCTGATATTGACGCTTATTACGATAAAGATCCAAGAAAATTTTCGGATGCAAATATACTCAAAGTAGTAAACAGTATAGACGGGGATGAACTTGAAAAAGAGGCGACTCCTCACGGTGCCTTTGCAACAGGCGGAATATTGACAAAGCTAAAAGCAGCAAACTATCTTTTGGGACACGGAATCGATATGGTTCTTACCAGCGGATATGATTTAAGCGATATAAAAAGTCTTATGCTTCAAAACAGACACATCGGCGGAACAATTTTTACTAAGGAGTCAAAATGACTCCTTCTTGCCGCAAGGCAAAGCTTTAGCGATTGAATATAATCTGGACTTTGTTCAGATTATATGAGATTTATTGGTAGGAGAAGTGATGAAAATAATCTTTATGGGCACACCTGAGTATGCAGGGCGCATCTTAGAAAAAGTTATTAACACAAAAGATATCGAAATCGTTGCCGTTTACACACAGCCGGATAAGCCTGTGGGTCGCAAAAAAGTTTTAACTCCTCCAATTGTCAAGACAATAGCTCTTCAAAATAGCATTAAAGTCTATCAGCCTAATCGATTAAGAGATGAGAACGTAGTTAAAGAGCTTAAAGAGATAGAGTGTGATTATATCGTCGTGGCAGCTTACGGTCAGATACTTCCGCGCGAAATATTAGAGCATGCTCCGTGCATAAATCTTCATGCTTCAATACTGCCAAAATATAGAGGAGCAAGCCCGATACAGCAAACTCTCTTAAACGGAGACGACAAAACCGGTGTTACGGCGATGCTGATGAACGAGGGGCTTGATACGGGGGATATTATAAAGATAGAAGAGATCGATGTCGGCCAAAATGAGATGGCAGAGTCACTCTTTAACAGATTAACTGATGTAGCGTGCGAGCTTACTGTTGATGTATTGCAAAATTTTGATAAATATCCACCAACAAAACAGGATGATTCTAAATCATCACACTGCGTAAAAATCACTAAACAAGACGGCGAGGTTGCATTTGAAGATGCCAAGACTCTTTTTAACAAGTATCGTGCATTTACGCCGTGGCCGGGAGTGTACCTCTCTAGCGGATTGAAGCTCAAAAAGATAGAGCTTTTGGAAAACGAGACTCAAAACAAGAACGGCAAAATACTAAAAGTTGAAAAAGATTCAATAGTCGTAGGATGCACAAATGGCACTGTTAGAGTCTATGCAGTGCAGCCGGAATCAAAAAAAGAGATGGATGTTCTCTCCTATATAAACGGAAAAAGGATAGGGGTTGCAGATACTCTATCTTAAGAGTGTGGACTCAACACAGAAATATTTAAAAGAGCTGATCATAAATAATAAAATCTCAGCTCCCTATGCTGTCGTAGCAGACTCTCAAACTGCAGGAGTTGGAAGCAGAGGAAACTCCTGGAGCGGAGTTAAGGATAACCTTTTTTTGTCATTTGCCGTCTCATTGGAAAAACTGCCAAATGATTTAAAGCTGGAATCAGCATCTATATATTTTTCCTATATTTTAAAAGAGACTCTTGAAGAGATGGGTTCAGAGGTTTGGCTTAAGTGGCCTAATGACTTTTACATCAAAAACCAAAAAGTTGGCGGTATGATAACCAATGTGATTGACGGAAGTATTGTCTGCGGCGTCGGATTGAACATAAAAGCAGCACCTGAGAGTTTTGAAAAATTAGATGTTGAGATAGAGAGAGAAGAACTTATCGAGAGATATTTTGTAAATATTGAAAAAAAGAGTTCATGGAAGCAAGTTTTTAGTAAATATAAGTTAGAATTTTACAGAAATCAAAACTTTTACACACATGGTAAAAATTTAAGAATTTCTTTAGAAGGGGCGTCATTGCAGAGTGACGGTTCTGTTGTAGTCAACGGAGAGAGGATATACAGTTTAAGATGAGTGAAGTAATTGTAATTGCAAATCAAAAGGGTGGTGTAGGCAAAACGACGACTGCCGTAAACCTAGCTGCCTCGCTTGCCGTTGCAGAAAAAAAAGTACTCTTAATAGATTCGGATCCACAGGCTAATGCTACTACATCTTTAGGATTTCACAGAAACGATTATGAGTTTAATATTTATCATGTTCTAATCGGGACAAAAAAACTCAAAGATATTATATTAAAGTCTGAACTCCCGACTCTTCATCTTGCGCCATCAAATATTGGATTGGTAGGAATTGAAAAAGAGTATTATGACGCGCAAAACTCTAAAGGGCGTGAGTTGGTTCTCAAAAAAGCCATAGCAAACGTCTTAAAGGATTATGACTACATCATAATCGATTCTCCTCCGGCATTAGGGCCGATGACGATAAACGCACTTTCGGCTTCGAACTCAGTTATAATTCCGATTCAGTGTGAGTTTTTTGCACTTGAAGGTCTTGCACAGCTTTTAAATACTGTGAAACTCGTAAGAAAATCAATAAATCAGAAGCTCAATATTAAAGGTTTTTTACCTACAATGTTCAGCGCACAGAACAATCTTTCAAAACAGGTTTTTGCAGATTTAAAGCAGCATTTTGATGCCAAGCTTTTTAAAGATGCCAGCGGTGAGATTATAGTTGTTCCAAGAAACGTAAAGCTTGCAGAATCACCGTCGTTCGGTAAACCTGCAATACTCTATGATGTAAAATCTATAGGTTCCGTATCTTATCAAAATTTAGCACAGGCGATTATGGAAGTATGAAGTCACAAAAGTTAGGCAGAGGATTAGGAGCACTTTTAGGAGAGATAGACGAGGCTTACGAAAATGAGGTCTCACAAAAAGACTCAATTGTAGAGATAGCTCTAAAGGATATCAGGCCAAATCCTTTTCAACCGAGAAAGCATTTTGAAGAGAGTTCTCTTTACGAACTGAGCGAGTCAATCAAAAATGACGGACTACTACAGCCTATAGTTGTTACTGAAGATGTTGACGGTTATGTTTTAATAGCAGGCGAGAGAAGACTGCGTGCATCAAAACTTGCAAAACTAAAGACGATCCGTGCCATTATTTTAAACAGTGACGATCAAAAGATGAGACAGTTTGCTCTTATCGAAAATATTCAAAGAGATGAGCTCAATTCAATCGAACTTGCGCATGCTTACGGTGAGCTGATAAAGCTTCATAATATTACGCAAGAAGAACTCTCGAGCAGAATTCATAAAAGCAGAACGCATATTACAAATACTATAAGACTTCTGCAGCTTTCACAAAAAACTCAACGAGCACTTATAGAGAAAAAGATAAGTACAGGTCATGCAAAGGTCTTAGTCGGACTTGACGAGAAGCAGCAGCAGCTGATTGTAAACTCCATTATAGGACAAAAACTAAGCGTTAGAGAAGTTGAAGCGACTATAAAGAGCATGAAAAATTCCAAAACAGACAGTTCTGAGAAAATGCCAGTTCCTTCATACGACTTTAAAGAGATCAAAGAAAAGTTGTTGGAACTTGGTTTTAAGAGTAAAAGCTCAAGCAAAACTCTTGCTATAGATTTTGACTCCAATGATCAGTTAGAAGCATTTTTAAGCATCCTTGAGAGATAGCTCTGCAAAAACCTAAATAAATTCAAAATATTTTATAAAAAATATAAAAAAAGTTTAAATTTTTTCTCACTTTAACAATTCTTTTAATTTTAACATAGTATAATCACGCAACTTTTAGGAGGTGCTATGTTAGATATAAATCCGATACTACTCGTAGCTACATTAATCGTGTTTCTTACGCTTATTGCCGTTCTAAACAGTTGGCTTTACAATCCATTATTCGCTTATATGAGTAAAAGAGATGAAGACATCAAAAAAGACCTTGAAAAAATAGGTTCAAATGATGATGAAATCAAAGAACTTGAATTAAAAGCGCAATCAATAATTGCAAATGCAAAACTGGAAGCTGCGGCCTTAAGA
>JBFEYZ010000076.1:0-7842 GCA_041561855.1 Sulfurimonas sp.
ATCGCCAAGCGGTAAGGCAACTGGTTTTGGTCCAGTCACTCGGGGGTTCGAATCCCTCTACCCCATCCACACACAATCTACATACAAAGACTGCCTATGGAAACTCTAGATTCAACCACTATAATCATAAGAACCCTGATTTTTGTAGCAATAGCTGTCGTCTTTTACTTCGTACTAAAATCAAAAAAATAACTCCTCTAATATAAAGTCACTCTATTTTAATAACAAAAATAACAATTTACTGACATTTTTAATACAAAATTAACACTTCTTAGTTAAATTTTTAAAAATTTATTTAATTTAAATATCTAAGGAAAAAATATGAAAATGAAATATTCACTGGTAGCTATGCTGGCAATCTCATCAATTAACGCACAGGATATAAGTCTTGATTCGATCAGCGTAACGGCGACAAAAGTCTCTACCGCAACAAAGGATATCTCTCAGTCTATTGCCGTTGTAGACGAAAAAACAATAGAAGACAAAAATATTTTAAATATACAAGAAGCTATAGAAAACATCCCAGGCGTCAACGCTGAGTCCTCTACAAATTCTCCTAGCCCAAGACTTATAATAAGAGGTGCAGGACTAAAGGCTAGATACGGGGTAAGAGAGATAATGGTCATGAAAGACGGTGTTCCTTTGACTGATCCTGACTCTTTTACAAGATTTGATTTTATAGATATGCAGGATGTATTAAGTGTAGAGGTGCAAAAAGGACCCGGTTCCATAAATGCCGTAAACGCTACAGGCGGTGTTATCCAGCTTGTTACAAAGTCCGTTTTTCAGGAAGATAAGAACAGAATTAAAATAGGTATAGGCGATGACGGACAAAAAAATATAAACCTTAAAGTAAGAGGCGAGCTCGGCGAAAATGATTTTATCTCCGCAACACTAAGCAGAAGAGAGATCGAAAACAGCTGGAGAGACAACAACGAGTTTGACTCTACCCAAGCAAGCATAAAATACGGACATATCTTCCAAGACGACTCTATAATAGAGAGTGAATTTGCTTACACTGAATCAAATATGAATATTCCGGGTTCTATGAATGCCGCGGAGTTTGAAGTTTTTGAGAGTACGGGAACACAGCACGACACAAGCTACCAGTGGCAGCATAGTGCAAGAGACTCCAAGATATTCTCCATAAATACAAAGTATGAAAAAGAGGCAGGAGACATAGTATATAAACCAAGAGTCTATTTCAATGCATGGGAGCACTTCCATCCTGTCAGCGGAATGATAAACGACAGTGACGACAACAAAGTTTACGGAACAGACCTTGAACTAAACTACAACCATAATCTGTTTGGAGAAAAAGCTATTTTAGTCGCAGGTGTAACCCTAAAAGCCGATATAACTAAAGATTCTAAAAAATACAAATATGCAGATTATATAACTCTGCCATCTTCTTCATGGCCGTTCACTCCATATATAAGCGAAACACTCTCAAACGACAAAGGCGATTTGGCTGGAACTGAAGACAGTACGACAACACTCTACGGCGCTTACCTTATGGAGACATTTTCACCGACAAACGATTTGACATTTGACATCAGCTCAAGAATAGACAAACTAAGTTTTGATATAAGCGGAAATCAGATAACTGACTACAGCTACAGTGCAAAAAACTATGTTGCAGGCATAGGTCTATATGATATTGACAAATCGTACACTCTTTTTTCTGCAAAACTCGGCGCTATTTATAAGATAAGTGATACAACAAACATCTATATGTCGCTTGCAACCGCAAATCAGGCTCCTACTACAAGCGAGCTCTCAGACAACTCATCTTTGGATAAATCCACAAGCATAAACTATGAAGTGGGAGTTAAAACAAGAGCGCAAAACCTATCTTACGACTTAGCTATTTATGAAAATATAGTTGATGATGAGATCATTCAAATTCGAGATGCAAACGGCGACTCTATCTATGACAATGCAGGAAAAACAAAAAAAAGAGGTTTGGAACTTAACGCAGTTTACGCGCTTACTGAAGAAGTAAGTCTAGGAGGAGCTTATGCATACAGCGATTTTAAATTTGTGACGTTTAACGAGTCTGTAGGAGGTTCTTTAGTGTCAAGAGACGGTAATTACCTGCCGTATATACCAAAAAACCAGTACTCTGTGTTTGCAACACTCAACCTCTCAAACGGCTTTAAAGCAAGAGTTACCACAAAAACATGGGGAAGCTACTACATGGACAACGCGAATACGCAAAAATATGAGGGGTACAAATTTGTCACGGATCTAATGCTCGGCTATGAGTATGAAGCGCACAATATTCAACTCAATATAAGAAACATCACAAACGAATACTATGCTATGGAAGCTCTAAAAGACGTCTATGGAAATGAATCTTACAAAGCGGCTGCTCCAATAAGCGGAATGCTTACATACAGCTATAAGTTTTAGGAGAGAATATGGTTGATTATCAAAAAAGAGATAAAAACGATATCTACAACATCCCGGTATTAGGCTTTATATTTAAGAATAAGATCTTTATAAGAGCTTTGCAGCTCTTAATTTTGGCGCTATTTGTTTACGCAATAATATTTGGGATCATCTATCCCTCAAGCGAGGAAAATATTTTCACGACTGCCGTATTTTGGTCGTTGTTTTGGCCTCTTTTTATAGTTGTAACACTATCCACATTTGGAAGAATCTTTTGCGGAATCTGTCCGCACGGATTTATAGGAAAATATATAACAAAGCTGGGCCTTAAAAAGAAGATGCCAAAAGCCCTCTCAAACCCTTTCATTGGGATATCTCTACTACTAATAGGATTTTGGGCTGTATATTATATATATCCGTCAGCCTATAAAACTCCTTTGGCAACGGCAATCTTTTTTATAGTGCTTACACTTATCGCAGTGACATTCTTTTACATATACGATGATATGAGCTACTGTAAATCAATATGCCCGATTGGTACGGTAATGCGCGGGTTTTCTAAGATATCCTTTACTACGCTTGGAACTTACACTCAGAGCTGTAAAGATTGTACTACGTTTGAGTGTGCCGATGCCTGTTCGTACAACCTAAAACCTTTTACATTTGATAAAAGAGCAAGTATGACTGATTGTACTCTGTGTATGGATTGCAGCAGTGCATGTGAAGCAGTCAGCTTTAAGCTTGTAAAACCGTCTCACTCTCTCTTTAAAAACTTTCAGATTAAAAAAGCGGAGGTTTGGGCCTTTATACTAATAACTGCGGCTATCACAATTACTATGTCTTTTCACCATGCTCTCGGACGAGTAGCCATTTCAGATGAATTCATCTGGTCAAAAATGGGAATGTTATTACAAGAAAAGATAGGCATTGCCGGACTTGACTATGTCGGTATAAGTGCACTTCTTCTTGCGCTATCAATTACAGTCTCTTTAGTCTACTTAGGTATGTTTGCGGCTTCAAAATTTTTAAAAGAGGATTTTAGCAGAGTGTTTTACACGCTTGGGTATGCTTTTGCACCAATATTTATTATAGGCGGGCTCTCCCACACGTACGAGTTTTTCTTTGTTCACCACTACAGCGATATCGCAAACGGGTTTATGCAGGGCTTTTTTATCTCCGGAGGTGAAGTAGAACCGCTTGCGACCAGAAAAGATCCTTGGATTAAAATATTTGGCGTTATGAACTACATAGCTATCGTATGGGCATTTATAATAATGGCTAAAAGAGTAAATTTTTTCACCGCATCCAAAGGGGCTAAGGTATTGGCTTTTGTGTTCGCATCTGCTCTTATAATATTTTACTTATGGCTAAATGTCTACAAAGCCTATGCCTTTAAGACCTACGGTGCAAAGAAACACTCTCACTCACAAGTTGTTCAAACTCATAAATAGCGTGGGATAAGTTCTTTAATCGTTTTATATATCTTCTCAAAATCGGTTGAGTAGACTCTGGTATGTGCTATGGACGTTATGAAGTTCGTGTCTCTCTCCCATCTTGGAACGATATGCAGGTGAATATGCTCAGCTATTCCTGCACCCGCTACTTCTCCAAGATTCATTCCGATATTTACTCCGTGAGCGCAGAACCCCTCTTTTAAAAGCCTGACACTCTTTTGTGCCAGATCGCTCATATGAAGCCAGTTATCACTCGAGAGCTCTTCTAGTTTATCGGTATGAAGATGGGGGATTATCATAAAATGTCCGGGAGTATACGGATAGCGGTTCATAACTATAAAACAGTGTTCATCCCTATGTAACACCTGCAGCTCCTCATCATCTTTCTCGTTAGAACTGATATGACAAAAGACACAGCCATCTATCTTTTTGTTAGTAACATACTCATCACGCCAAGGAGCATATAAAATATCTTTCATTTTAACCCTTTTTATAGAAATGCAAATACTAAGTCTGGAAACACCATAACAAGCATAAGTGCCAAAAACTGAAGCAGTATAAACGGGATTATCCCCTTGTATATCTGCATTGTTGTTATGCTATCCCCTGCGGCTCCCTTTAAAAAGAAGAGCGAGAGCCCAAACGGCGGTGTTAAAAACGAGGCTTGCAGATTTAGAGCGATAAGTATGGCAAACCAGACAGGATCGATCCCAAACGCATGCATAACCGGTACTAAAATAGGAACAATTATAAAACTGATCTCTATAAAGTCAATAAAAAAACCTAAAATAAATATGCTTATCATCGCAACCGCTATAAATATCCAGACATCCCCTATATCCTGAGAGAAAAATTCAAGTATAAGATCGGTTCCGCCGAGTTCGTTAAAAACAAGTGAAAAAGCAGTGGCACCGATTAGTATCATAAAGATCATGCCGCTAAGCTTTACGCTGCCGAGTGCCGCGTGCTTAATCATCTCAAAATCAAGAGAGCGGTTATATGCAGACAGTAAAATAGCACCGATAACACCGAATGCTGCGGATTCCGTCGGAGATGCTATCCCAGTAAATATGCTGCCTAAAACCGCTACCATCAAAAGCATAGGCGGAACTATGGCAGCGACTATCTCTTTGATGCTTATCTCTTTTACATTTTTTGCAACCGGTGCAGCATCGGGTCTAAAGTAGGAAAATATTAAGATGTAGACAATATAGAGTCCTACCAAAACAAGCCCTGGTAAAACCGCCCCCATAAACAACTCGCCCACACTCACACTCATAACATCGCCTAGAATAATCAAAATTATAGAAGGCGGTATAATCTGCCCGAGTGTTCCGCTTGAAGCTATCGTTCCAGAAGCCAAACCTTTGTCGTATCCTGCACGAAGCATCAGCGGAAGCGCGATAACACTCATCATAACGACGCTTGCGGAGACAACCCCCGTAGAAGCCGCTAGCATGGCACCGACAACTACAACACTTACAGCCAAACCGCCACGGACAGTTCGAAATGCGGAACTCATGGCGACCAGTAGCTTCTCTGCCATTAGTGATTTCTCCAGCACCAAACCCATCGCTATAAAAAGAGGCACCGCCATCAATGTGGTATTTGACATAATCCCGTAGATACGAAACGGAAGAACGGAAAAGACATCAAAGCCGAGCTGGGGAATCAAAAAAGCAAATACGATAGCTACGCTTCCAAATACAAAAGCAACAGGAATCCCTACCATCAAAAGCGCTAAAACAACTACGAACATCAACATGGCTGTCATAGTGACCTCCAAGTATCAAAATCATCTTTGGCGTCTTTTATGGCTTGAAGAGATAAGAAAGCAAACGACAGAGGCATAAGAGATTTTACCAAGAACCTATACTCCAATCCGCCCGGATTTGATGATGCCTCGTTTTGAAGATAGCTCATCGTTACAAAGTCTATCCCTATGTAGATGATGAGAAACGAAAACGGAAGTACAAAAAAGAAAGATGCTATGATATTGATTAGAGCTTTTGTTTTTTTTGAAAATGAGGCGTAAAAGATATCCACCCTCACATGAGCGCTCTCTCTTAACGCATAGACTATACCAAAGAGAATGACAATGTCAAAGAGATGCCACTCAAGCTCTTGAAGTGCAATCGAACCGCCTGAAAAAAGATAACGAACGGTTGCATCATAGACGACCAGCAGAACAAGCAAAGCAACGATAAAAGCCGTTAAATAGCCTAGATATTTTATGGTTTTATCTATATACTTCACTTCTTTTTACTTATATAAAATTCGGTGCATCGTTAGCAAAGAGTATGATATCTCCCGCTCTCGTCTGATGCGCCAAAAGCTCTTGAATTTTAGATTTATCATGGAGAATTATCTTATTTTTGACCTTCAAATTCTTGTCAAAGAGTTCTGAATTTAAAGAGCCAGTAACAATCACTATTTCAAAGACACCGTTTATTGCCTCGATGAGTTTCAAGTTAAGCTCGTCACTGCTTTCGACAAGACCCGGAGTTACTATTACCTTCCTGCCGTCATGGAGCGAACAGAGCCTTACTGCCTCAAGCATTCCGTCAATATTGCCGTTATATCCGTCGTCTAGTATTAGTTTCCCGCCGGCTTTAATCATCTGAAGCCTGTGTTCAACCGGCTTTAGATCTCTAACGGCTTCTATTATCTCATCGTCACTCATATCAAATGTTTTTGCAATATGAATAGCCGCTGCAATATTTATTGTCTGAAACGAGCCAAGCACATCTGTATGAAAATGCATGGTTTTATCATTTAAAATTACATCGAAGTCTGTTCCATCCAGAGTTGCATCGACATTTTGAATTTCGTCGCCAAAAAAGGTTACCTTATCATGAGGTTCATCCGTAACTGATGTATGAATAAAAGCACACTCCAGCCTTGGCGACTTCATTATCTCAAGCTTAGTAGCAATAATATTTTGCAGACTCTTGAAGTACTCTATATGTGCAAGCCCCACTTTGCCGACCACTACAACCTGCGGCTCTAAAAAGGTTGTTATATTATATATATCTCCACTTTCTCTTGCACCCGCCTCACATATATATATTTCTGTATCAGAAGGCAGAGACTCGTTTATATCTTTTACTATTCCGCCTAATGTATTTACACTTCTTGGAGTTGCATAAACTTTATACTTTCTGCTCAGTATCTCATACACAAAGTTTTTAGTGCTTGTCTTGCCGTAACTTCCGGTAATAGCTATTATCTGCAGTTTAGGCATGCTTTGCAGCTTCTTGCGTGCCTCTTTTTTAAACGCCTCAAAAAGGAATCTCTCTATTGCCCAGCTTCCGATGTAAGCAATGAAGAGCGGCATAAATACACCGTAGACTTCACACGCCTCTTTGACGGTACATAGCATATTTTGAAAAAGAGTCAAAGAGACGAGAAGAATCAAAAATCTCTTTACCCTCCATGTCAATATAAGTTTTTTATCCAGTCGTTTATACCACAAAAACATTGCAGGCAAAACGGCAAAAAAGAAGAAAATTATAAAAAATTTGCCTGTCGTATAATATGCGATAAACGGAATAAAAAAGTATATAAGGTGCCAATGAGGTTTATGATGCTTTAAAATTACGCGAGAGAGCCTATAATCGTACCATTGAAGGTTTGTTATCAGGTACCATCCCAGAACCGTTACAAAAAGAACATTAGTTACAAACGCTATAAGTATTTCATACTCCTGCATTACTTATGCTCCAGTGTTTTTAAAAAAGTTTTTTCAATATTTTGGGATATATCTTTGGCATGATTTAAAAAGAAATAGTGATCGCCCTCATACGTTATAAGTTCAGAATCTTTTATGAGTTTGTCTATTTTTTTTGCGCTGCTTAGCGGTGTTGCCGTATCGTTTGTTCCCCAGCAGAGGAGTGCTTTTGAGCCAAAAGAGGCAAACTCTTTGGAAAGATCCTCATCTACGACATTTTTAAAAGTTTGGTACATCGGCTCGCTAAGTTTTTTCGCATCATCC